>JAGXAV010000024.1 GCA_018971455.1 Rhodospirillales bacterium | reverse complement strand
CGGCACGCACGAGGGCGAGCGCTTCGGCCGCCTGGCTGTCGGCATCGGGCAGCGTGCGGCCGACCAGCGATTCCAGTTCACCCAGGCTGGGCTTCATCAGCGCAATGCCGGCGCCAAGCGCGGCCCGCAAGGCCTCTCCGGAGCTGTCCAGCACGAAATGGCGGCCGCGCGCCGCGGCCGCCCGCGCGGCGATGGCATAGGCCTCCGCCGGCACGCCTTGCGGCAGGCTGCCGCTGGCGACGACGAAGCCGCCCTCCGCCTCGTCGAGCGCCGCGAGCGACACGCGCCATTCCGGTTCGGACAGCACCGGGCCTTCGGGAACGAAGCGATATCCCAGCCCCGTATCCGCCGCGCGCACGGTGATGGAGACGCGCGTGCGTCCGGCGATCGGCACGGCATGATAGGGCACGTCCGCTTCGTCCAGCAGCTCGGTCAGGAACCGGCCGGTGGCGCCGCCGGCCGCAAGCACCGCCAGGCTTTCGCCGCCCAGCGCATGCACCACCCGGGCGACATTGATCCCCCCGCCACCGGGATCGACATGCTCGCCGGTGGTGCGGATCTTATGGAGGGGCCGCACGGCGGGTGCGGTGGAGGCCAGGTCGATCGCCGGATTGAGCGTGAGCGTGACGATCCGCTCGGTCATGTCAGCTTGCCACGCTCAGCCGGTTCTCCACCGCCGCCACGCCGGCCGCCGACCAGGCCGCGTTCTCGGCCGCGTGTCGCGCGGCGAGGCTGGGCACCGTTCCGGCCAGCGCCACCGACGCGCCATCCACTGCGACGGTGATCCGGCCGGCATCGAGCTCGGCGTGGCGCGCCAGCGCGCGGCGCACATTGGCGGCGATGTCGGGGGCGATCGCGGCCGGGCGGATGGCGATGTCGTTCGCCACCCCCCGCACCCCCTCCAGCGCGCGCACGCGGGCCTCGGCTTCCTGCCGCTGGTACTGCCGATCAAGCGTACCCATCAGGGTCACCACGCCGTCCTCGACCTTAATCCGCAGCCTTGCATCAGGGATCTGTGCGTCCCAGCGCAGCACGTTCCGCACCCGCTGGGCGATTTCCGTGTCGCCATGGCGCAGCGCCTCCGGCACGCGAACCTCGATCTCCTCGACCAGCCCGCGCACGCCGCGCACGTGCCAGATGGTGCGCTCGGCGGCGTGTTTCTCGGCAAGGCTGCCAACCACGCCGCCGAGGCGGACGACGCCGTCCCGCACATCGACCGTGATATTCGTGGCATCGACATGCGGCGCCCACGTCAGCTCCTCACTGACCATCTGGCGCAGGGCCTGATCATCCATGGGGATGCGCTCCTCGATTGTCGTGCCGCGCAGTGGCGGCCGGGTGTGATGGCGGTGGAAGCGATGCTGGGCGAGATCGCTCGGGCCGATCAAGGCGTTCCGGGCCCCGGGGCGTGGCGACGGCGCCCATTCCAGGCATGGCCAGCCAGCGGACCGTCCCACAAGTCGCGGGCATGATTGTACCCCCCTACGCTGCTCCGCAGCCTAGCGCGGGCGCGCGGGGGCGCATTGATCTGGCGCAAGCCCGCCAGAGGCCGACGAGGAAGCAGCCGACGGGGCCGTGCCGCCGCCGGAACCTTGCGGCGGCGCGGTGCTACCCGTTTGGCGCAAGGCGCCGGCGCGCGGTCTCGGCGACGGCCTCGGCCGTGATGCCGAAATGCGCGAAAAGCTCGGCTTCCGGGCCCGAGGCACCGAACCCGCTCATGCCAACGAAGCCGCCATCCTCACCGATCCAGCGGTCCCACCCCTGGCGGATCGCCGCCTCGACGGCGACGCGCACGGTGCCCCGCGGAATGACGGCCGCCCGCGTCGCCGCATCCTGCTTCTCGAAAGCCTCCCAGCACGGCATCGACACCACGGAGGTGGGCACGCCTTCGGCCTGCAATATCGTGCGGGCGGCGAGCGCGATGGCAACTTCCGAGCCGGTGGCGAGCAACGTGACCCGATGCGGCCCGCCCTCGGCCTCGGCCAGCACATAGGCGCCAAGTGCGGAACGGTTGGGTCCGCCGGCCTCGCGGCGCACGGGCGGCAATAGCTGGCGCGAGAAGATCAGCGCGGAAGGGCCGCCGCGATTCGCGAGCGCCGCCTCCCAGCATTCCGCCGCCTCGACCGCGTCGGCCGGGCGGAAGACGTGCATGTTGGGCATCGCGCGCAGCGAGGCAAGGAACTCGACCGGCTGGTGGGTCGGGCCGTTGCGGCCGATGCCGATGGAATCATGGCTGAACACGAACAGGGACGGCACGCCCATCATCGCCGCCAGGCGCATCGCGGGGCGCTCGTAATCCGAGAACACCAGGTAGGTGACGCCAAGCGGCACCACCCCGCCATGCGCCGCCATGCCGTTCAGCATCGCCCCCATGGCGTGCTCGCGCACGCCGTAGTGAACGTAGCGCCCGCCCGGATCGCCGGCGCCGAAGGCCGACAGCCGGCGCTTGTGCTGCGTCGGGCCTTCGAGGTCCGGCGCGCCGGAGATCAACTCCGGAATGGCCTCGGCCAGCCTCTCGACGATGTCGGCGGAGCTGTTGATGCCGCCTTGCCTCAGTCCGCTCGCCGCCGCTTCCTCGCGCCAGGCGCGCAGCGGCCGCTCCCAGCCCTCCGGCAGGCGTCCGGCGCGCAGCCGGTCCAGCAGCTGCCGCCGCTCCGTCGGCAGCGCCGCGAGACGCGTCTGCCAGGAATCGTAGTCCGGCGCATTGCGCGCCCCGCCGGCGCGCCAGGCCGCGCGGATGTCCGGCGGAATGATGAAAGGACCGTGCTCCCAGCCCAGATAGTCGCGCGCCGCCGCCGTGTCCGCGGCGAAGACCCGCCCGCCATGGGCGCCACGCTGGCCCTGCACGCGGGGAATGCCGCGCCCGATGATGGTGCGGCAGGCGATCATCGAAGGGCGTGGATCCTGCCGCGCGAGCAGCAGGGCGGCGGCGACCGCCTCGACATCATGGCCGTCCACCTCCTGCACATGCCAGCCGCTGAGGCGGAACCGCGCGCCCATGTCGTCGCGCTGGGCGATATCGAGGCTGCCATCGTCGGTGATCTGGTTGTCGTCCCACAGGAAGGTCAGCCGGCCGAGGCGCAGATGGCCGGCGAGCGAAATGACCTCCTGCCCGATGCCCTCCTGCAGGCAGCCATCGCCCACCAGGGCGTAGGTGCGGTGATCGACCAGATCAGCGCCCAGCCAGGTGCGCAGGAAGGTCTCGGCGACCGCCATGCCGGCGGCATTGGCGATGCCCTGCCCGAGCGGTCCGGTGGTGACCTCGATGCCGGCCTGCGGATCATGCTCTGGATGGCCGGCGCAATGGGCGCCAAGCGTGCGGAAGTTGCGGATCTCGTCGATGCTGATGCGCTCATAGCCGCTCAGGTGCAGCAGCGCGTAGAGCAGCATCGAGCCATGCCCGTTGGACAGCACGAAGCGGTCGCGGTCGAACCATTGCGGATCGGCGGGGTTGAAGCGCAGGTGGCGGGTGAACAGTGCGGTGGTGATTTCCGCGCAGCCGAGCGGCGCGCCGGGATGGCCATCGCCGGCGCGCTCGATCGCGTCCATCGCCAGGAAGCGGATGGCATTGGCCATGAGCCGGGAATCGACGTCGGACATCGGAAGCTCCGAGATTTGCAAAGGCTGCGAGGGCCGCGGGTCAGCCGAGGAAGCCGGTGGAGAACCACGGCACCGCGGCGATCACCAGCAGGCCGAGTACCAGGGCAACGAGGTAGCGAAAAATGGGCTTCAGCCCGGCATCGGGGTGAATGCGGCTGACCGCGCAGGCCGAGTAGTAGCCCACGCCGAAGGGCGGCGAGAACAGCCCCACGCCCATCGCCAGCACCACCACGATGGCGTAGTGCACCTCGTTGATGCCGAGGCTGCGCGCGATCGGGAAGAGCAGCGGGCCGAACAGCACGATCGAGGGAATGCCCTCGAGCACGCTGCCGAGCACGACGAAGGCGATGATCGACACCGCGAGGAAGCTCGCCTTGCCGCCCGGCAACGCCGCCATGGTGGCCGCGAGCTGCTGGGAAAATCCCGACTGGGTGAGCGCCCAGGACATGCCCGTGGCCGCGCCGATGATGATCAGGATGGCGCCGGAGAGCGCGGCCGTCTCGACCAGCATCGGCATCACAGCGCGCCAGTCGAACCGGCGATAGACCAGCAGGCCGACCAGCACCGAATAGACCACGCCGACCACCGACACCTCGGTCGCCGTGGTGGCACCGCTGATCACCGCGTAGCGCACCACGAACGGCAGCGCGAGGCCCGGCAGGGCGATGACGAAGCTGCGCCCGATCACCGGCCAGGGCGCGCGCGGCGGCAGGGCTTCGGCCGTCTCGCCGCGCAGCCGCATGCGCACGACGAGGCACAGCACGAGGCCGAGAAGCAGCCCGGGCAGCAGCCCGCCGGTGAACAGTGCCGCGATCGAGACGCCGGTGACCGAGCCGATGGTGATCAGAACCAGGCTCGGCGGAATCGTCTCGGTCTGCGCGCCGGTCGCCGCCAGCAGGGCCAGAAGCTCGCCGGGGCGCGCGCCGCGCGCCTTCATCTCCGGAAACAGCACCGGGGCGATCGCCGCCATGTCGGCCGCCTTCGATCCCGAAATGCCGGACACGAGATACATCGCGCCGACCAGCACATAGAACAGCCCGCCGCGCACATGGCCGAGCAGACAGACCAGGAACTGCACCATGGCGCGCGCGATGCCGGTCATCTCCATCAGCATACCGAGGATGACGAAAAGCGGCACGGCCAGCAGGATGAGCTGCGACATCCCCTCGTTCATCCGCCCCACCAGCACCATCGACGGCACATGCGTGGTCAGGCCGAGATAGCCGAACGTCGCCAGCCCGAAAGCGAAGGCGATGGGCACGGCGCCCAGCACCATCGCCGCCACCAGCACGACGAAGAAGATCACCAGGTTGAGATTGCCCAGCGGTTGCAGCAGCGGGGCGGCGGCAACGAAGGCGAGCATGATGCCGCCGACCAGCAGGCCGGCGCCGGCCACCAGCCGCCAGTTGCCGACGCGCGCCAGCCGCAGCAGCGCGACCAGCAGCATCAGCACCGCGCCGACCGGGAAGGCCGCGGCCGGCCAGGATCCCGGGATCTGCAGCGCCGGCGTGGTGACGAAACCCTCGCCGGCGGCAAACCGCACGCCGGGCACGATGATCAGCGCGAGGAAGGCCAGCGGCACCGCGATCGCCACCACCTCCAGAAAGCCGCGCGTGCGCGGGCCGACGCGGCCGACCAGCGCCGTCATGCGCATATGCTCGCCGCGCCGCAGCGCCACCACCGAGCCGAGCATGGCGAGCCACAGGAACAGCATCGACGCCAGCTCGTCGGACCAGACGAGCGGGCTGTCGAGCACATAGCGCGCCACCACGCCGGCAAACAGCACGACCATTTCGGCCACCACCAGCAGGGCGGCCGGAATCTCGACGAGCCGGCCGAGCACCGCATCCGCCCGTACCGCCCAGCGGGGCGGCACGGGCGCGTCGGCGGCCGCGTATGCGCCGGCGCCGGTCACACCAGCTTGCCGGTGCTGGCCTCGAGCAGGCCCCAGGCTTCGGCGCCGTACTTCTTCTTCCACTCGCCGTAGAAGCTGGTCTTGGCGAGGGCGGCGCGGAATGCCGCCTTGTCGGGTTCGTTGAAGACCAGGCCCTTCGCCGTCAGGTCCTTCTGCAGCGAGACGCTGAGCTTGGCGATGTCGGCGCGCTGGTCTTCGGCCGAGTGGTCGAACTCGCGCATGACGATGTCCTGCAGGTCCTTCGGCAGGGCCGTCCATGCGCCACGATTGCCGAGGATCAGATAGCCATCCCACACATGGCTGGTCATGCTGCAGAATTTCTGCACTTCGTACAGCCGCGCGGTGGCGATGATGGCCAGCGGGTTCTCCTGCCCCTCGACCACCTTGGTCTGCAGCGCCGAATAGACCTCGTTGAAATTGATCGGCGCCGGCCCCGCACCGAAGGCCTGGAACAGCGAGGTCAGCATCGGCGCCGGCGGCACGCGCAGCTTCAGCCCGTGCAGGTCGGCCGGTGTCGCGATCACCTTCGTCGAGGTGGTGATCTGGCGGAAGCCGTTATCCATCATGCGCGACACCGAGACGATGCCGGATTTGTTGATCTGCGCGCGGATATGCTGGCCGAGCGCGCCGTCCATCGCCTTCCACACCGTGGCGTAATCGGGGAAGGCAAAGCCGGTGTTCACGATGCCGGCGACGGGAACGAAGGTCGCGAGGATGGATGTCGCGAGGTTGAAAAGTTCCACGCCGCCGTTGCGGACCTGCGAGAGCAGGTCGGTGTCCGAGCCGAGCTGGTTGGCCGGAAAGAGCTTGATCTCGAGCCGCCCGCCGCTCGCCGCCTGGATGCGGTTGATGGCCTCCTGGTCGCGGATGTTGATAGGGTGCGTCGGATCCTGGCCGGTGGCCAGCTTGTAGGAGAACTGCGCCGCATAGCCGCGGCGGCTGAGAATGCCGCAAAGCGGCAGCGCGGCGCCGGCGGCGAGGAGGCCGCGGCGGGTGACGGGGCGGAAGCCGTGTTGTCTGGTCGTCATGTTTCTTCTCCCTTGATGGTCTTGTGTGAAATCCGCCCGCAGGGTCAGGGACCGTTCAGCGCGCGATAGGCACGGATCACCTGGCTGTCATCGGCACCGCCTTCGCCGCGGCCCGAGACGGACAGAAATAGCTGATGGGCGATGGCCGCGATCGGCAGGGCGGCCCGGCTGTCGCGGCCGGCCTGCATGACGATGCCGAGGTCCTTGACGAAGATGTCGATTGCGCTGGTCACCTCGGGCGTCGCCTCCAGCATGCGCGGGCCGCGATCGTTCAACATCCAGCTCGCCGCCGCCGATCCGCCCATGATCTCCAGGGCGATCCGCCCATCCACGCCGAGCCGCGTCGCGAGCGCAAGCCCCTCCGCCGCGACGGCGAGATGCGCGCCACAGAGCAGCTGGTTCACGCTCTTCATCACCGCACCCTGGCCGGGCCGTTCGCCGACATGGAAGATGCGCTCGCCGAACGCCGCCAGCAGCGGGCGCACTGCCGCGATGTCGGCCGAAGGGCCGGCGGCCATGATGGTGAGCCGCGCGGCACGCGCGCCGGCCACGCCGCCGGATACCGGCGCATCGATGAAGCGCCGCCCGCTCGCCGACACGCGCCCCGCAATCGCGGTGACCGCCGCTGGCGGGCAGGTCGCGGTCAGCACGACGAGGCCGTGCGGCGGCAGCGCCTCGAGCGCGCCCTCGTCGAACAGCACGGCTTCGGCCTGTGCCGCGTCCACCACCATCAGAACCAGGGCGTCGGCCCCGGTCGCGGCGGCGGCGGCCGAGCCGGCGGCGATCCCGCCGGCCTCGACCAGAGCGGCGGTGGAGGCGGTGCGCAGATCATGCCCGCGCACCACGAACCCGCGCGCCAGCAGCGCCTGGGCCATCGGCAGGCCCATGGCGCCGAGGCCGACGAAACCGACCGCGGCGATGCTGGCGGCGGGTTGCGTCACAGCCAGGCCCGCAGCGTCTGCACCATGGCGTCGGTGGAGATGCCGTAGCGGTCGTGCAGCGTGGGCAGGGCGCCGGCATCGAGAAAGGCGTCCGGCAGGCCGATCTGGCGGAAGCGTGGGGTGATGCCGCCGCGCAGCAGCGTGGCGGCGACGGCCTCACCCAATCCGCCGATGACGGTATGGTTCTCGGCGACCACCACCGGCCGGCCGGTGCGCGCGGCCGCGGTGAGGATGGTCGCCTCGTCGAGCGGCTTGATGGTCGGCACGTGCAGCACCGCGGCGTCGATGCGGTCGGCCCGCAGCGCGTTCGCCGTCTCCAGCGCGCGCATGGTCATCAGCCCGGAGGACACGATGAGCACATCCGCCCCGTCGCGCAGCAGGGCCGCCTTGCCCAGTTCGAAGCGGTAATTGTACTCGTCGAGCACCAGCGGCACGTTGCCGCGCAGCAGGCGCATATAGACCGGCCCGCGATGGGCGGCGATCGCCGGCACCGCCTGCTCGATCTCCAGTGCGTCACACGGATCGACGATGGTGAGCTCCGGCATGCCGCGGAAGATGGCGAGATCCTCGGTGGCCTGATGGCTCGGCCCGTAGCCGCTCGTCAGCCCCGGCAGGGCGCAGACGATCTTGACGTTTAGTTTCTCCTCGGCGATGCCGAGGCAGATGAAATCGTAGGCCCGCCGCGCGGCGAACACCGCATAGGTGGTGGCAAACGGCATGAAGCCTTCGCGCGCCATGCCGGCGGCCGCCCCCATCAGCAGCTGCTCGGCCATGCCCATCTGGTAATAGCGATCGGGGAAGGCCTTCGCGAAGATGTGCAGATCGGTGTATTTGCCGAGATCGGCGGTCATGCCGACGATGTCCGGGCGATCGGCGGCAAGGGCCGCGAGCGCGTGCCCGAAAGGCGCGGGCTTGGTGCGCTGACCTTCCGAGGCGATCGAGGCGATCATCGCCGAAGTGGTCAGGCGGGGCTTGCCGGCGCTCATGACACGCGCCCCGCGTCGAGCACGTCGAGCGCCTTTGCCCATTCATCCGCCTCGACGCGCAGGAAGTGGTTGCGGTCGCGCGCCTCCAGGAAGGGCACGCCCTTGGCCATGCGGGTGTCGCAGATGATGACGCGCGGCTGCGGCGCCGTCAGCGCCCGCGCGGCATCGAAGGCGGCGCGCACGGCGTCGATGTCGTTGCCATCGACGCGCTGGGCGTGCCAGCCGAACGCCGCCCATTTCGGCGCCAGCGGCTCGCTGCACAGCATGTCGGTGGAGGGGCCGTCAGCCTGCTGGTTGTTGAAATCCACCACGCAGATCAGGTTGTCGAGCTTCCAATGCGCCGCCGACATCGCCGCCTCCCAGGTGGCGCCCTCACCGAGCTCGCCATCGGACATGAGATTGTAGACGAAGGCAGGGGATGTCTTGCGCTTCAGCCCGAGCGCCATCCCCACGGCCATGCCCAGCCCCTGGCCGAGCGAGCCGCCGCTGATCTCCATGCCCGGCGTGTAGGTCGCCATGCCCGACATCGGCAGCCTGCTGTCATCGGCGCCGTAGGTCTCGAGTTCCTCCTCGGGGATTACCCCGGCCTCGATCAGCGCCGCGTAGAGGGCGATGGCGTAATGGCCGATCGAAAGCAGGAAGCGGTCGCGCCCCTCCCAGGCCGGGTCTTCCGCGCGGTAGGCCAGGGCGTGGAAATAGGCGACAGCCAGGACGTCGGCGATGCCGAGCGCCTGGGCGATGTACCCCTGCCCCTGCACCTCGCCCATGCGCAGGGCGTGCCGGCGGATGCGCCAGGCCCGCGCGGCCAGACTCGGCGCGTTGCTGAAGCGTGTCGGTTGGGTCATCGCACCGCTCCCGCTCAATGAATGAGCATGCCGCCGTTGACGTCGATCACCGCCCCGGTGATGTAGGAAGACAGGTCGGAGGCGAGGAAGAGGAACGCGCCGGCGACGTCCTGCGCCTCGCCCAGGCGCGGCAGCGGGATGCCCTTGAGGATTTCGGTCTTCATCTCGTTGGTCAGCATGCCGCCGGTGATGTCGGTCTGGATCAGGCCGGGGGTCACGCAGTTGACGCGGATATTGTCCGGCCCCAGTTCGCGGGCCATCGCCTTGGCCAGGCCGAGCACGCCGGCCTTGGCCGCGGAGTAGTGCGGCCCGCCGAAGATGCCGCCGCCGCGCTGCGCCGAGACCGAGGACATGCAGGCGATCGAGCCCTGCCGGCGGGCGCGCATATGCGGCACGAAGGCCTGGCTGAGATTCAGCACGCCGTCGAGATTGACGGCCATGATGCGCTTCCAGTCGGCCTCGGTGATGTCCATCAGCTTCACCGGCTGGGTGATGCCGGCATTGTTGACGAGGATGTCGACATGGCCGCACGCCGCCAGCACCTGCTCGGACGCGGCCGCACAGCTTGCGCGATCGGTGACGTCACAGCCGAAGCCGAGATGCTGGGGGCCGAGTTCGGCCGCCGCCGCGGTGGCGCCGGCAGCGTCGAGATCGAGGATGACCACGCGCGCCCCATGGGTCGCGAACAGGCCCGCCGTCGCGCGGCCAATGCCACGGCGGCTCGCCGCCCCCGATATGACGGCCACACGACCAGATAGCAGCATCGCTTCCTCCAGGGGTTTTTCAGTTGCCCCTTGGTGGAACCGGCGGCACCAATGATCAAACGCGAAATTTGCACCGAAAGGTGAATTGGGTTCACCATGTCTTCCGCGATGCAACAAATTCCTCTCACCGCTTTGCGCAGCTTCGAGGCGGCCGCCCGCACCGGGTCGTTCCGCGCCGCCGCGGACGCGCTGCATGTGACGCCGAGCGCCATCAGCCACGCCATCCGCGGGCTGGAGGATTCGTTGCAGACCAAGCTCTTCGTGCGCGACCGCCGGCGCATCGATCTCACGCCGCAGGGCGAGACGCTTCTGCGCCATGTCCAGCAGGGCTTCGAGGAATTGCAGCGTGGCCTCGGCGCCATCTCGGGGCGCAACCGCAGCCTGCTGCGCATGCACTGCGCGCCCAGCATAGCCGCGCAATGGCTGGTGCCGCGCCTGCCGCGCCTGCTCACCGATTGCGAGGGGCTGGAGCTGCAGATCTCCGCCGGCGTGGACTATACCCGCTTCCAGACCGGCGCCTTCGATGCCGATATCGTCTATGGCGTGGGCTGGGCGGAGGCTTATGCGCGCAGCCGCCATCCGCCCATCATCGTCCTGCCGCTCGGCGAGGAGGAGGTGCTGCCGCTCTGCACGCCGGAACTGGCCGCCCACATTCGCAGCCCGCGTGACCTGTTCGGCCAGACCCTGATCGAGAGCGACAACAAGCAGGTGCGCTGGCCGGCCTGGTTCGCCGCCAACGATCTGGCGGCACCGGAGCCGCGCGGCCCGCGCTTCGATCGCAGCTTCCTGTCGATCTGCACCGCGGCGGACGGGCTGGGCGTGGCGCTGGAATCGACCCGCCTTGCCGAGCGCGAACTGGCCAGCGGGAGGCTGGTATGCCCCCTGCCGCGCAGCCGCGCGGTGCGCTACGTCGGCCATTGGCTGACGTTTCCACGCGCCGAGCGCTACCGGCCGGAGCTGCTCGCACTCGCCCGCTGGATCGCGGCCGAACTCGGCATCCGGCTCGATTTCCCGTGACCCGTCGGCGCTGACCGGCTCCCGGCCGGCGGCCGGTCATCGGGCTGCGGCCGTCACCGCGCTAGCCGAGAAATCCCGTCGAGATCCACGGAACGAAGGCGATCACCAGCAGGCCGAGAAGCAGCGCGAACAGGTACACCCAGATCCGTCGGATAGCCGCCTCCGGCGAGACTTCGCCGATGATGCACGCCGCGTAGTAGCAAAGGCCGAACGGCGGCGCGAACAGGCCCAGCCCCATCGCCAGGACCACCACCACCGCGTAGTGCACCTCGTTCACGCCCAGGCTGCGCGCGATCGGAAACAGCAGCGGGCCGAACAACACGATGGCCGGAATACCCTCGAGCACGCTGCCGAGCACGATGAAGGCGAGGATCGAGATCAGCATGAAGCCGATCCACCCGCCGGGCACCGCGGCCATCACCACCGCCAGATCATGCGAGAAGCCCGACTGCGTCAGCGCCCACGCCATCGCCGAAGCGGCACCGACGATGAACAGGATGGCCCCCGACAAGGACGCGGTCTGTACCAGCATCGGCTGCATCCGCGCCCAGCTCAGCCCGCCGCGATAGACCACCAGCGCGATCACCAGGCTGTAGGCGATGCCGACGGTG
>JAGXAV010000525.1 GCA_018971455.1 Rhodospirillales bacterium | reverse complement strand
CGGCCCCGCGCACGCCACCGGAGACCGGAGCATCGAGCATCTCCCGCCCGCTCGCAGCCGCGGCGGCGGCGACGCGGCGCGCCGTGTCCACATCGATCGTCGAGCTGTCGACCAGCAACGCGTCGGCACCGCAGCTGGCCAGCACGCCGCCCTCGCCGAGATAGACCTCGGCGACATGCCTGCCCGCCGGCAGCATGGTGAGAATGACCTCGGCCGATGCGGCGGCCGCGGCGAGGCTCGCGGCCACCTTGCCGCCGGCGGCGGCGTGACGCGCGCCCATGGCCGCCGACAGATCGAACCCGGTGACCTCGTGGCCCGCCTTGATCAGGTTGGCGGCCATTGGCTGGCCCATATTGCCGAGCCCGATGACTGAAATTCTCATACCGCCTCCAGCAATTTGCGGGCGATGATCACCCGCATGATTTCGTTGGTGCCCTCGAGGATGCGATGCACGCGCAGATCGCGCAGGTAGCGCTCGATCTGATAGTCCTTGATATAGCCGTAGCCGCCATGCAGTTGCAGCGCCTCGTCGCAGATGCGGAAGCACAGATCGGTGGCGAAACGCTTGGCCATGGCGCAGCGCAGGGTCGCATCGGCGGCGCCGCCGTCGAGCGCCCAGGCGGCCCGGTGCACCATCAGCCGCGCCGCCTCCAGCTCCGTTGCCATGTCGGCGAGCTTGAACTGCAAGGCCTGGAAATCGGCGAGCGGGCGGCCGAAGGCGCGGCGCTCCTTCACATAGGCCAGCGCCGCCTCCAGGCAGGCCCGCGCGCCGCCCAGCGAGCAGGCGGCGATGTTGATGCGCCCGCCATCGAGCCCGGCCATGGCGAACCGGAATCCCTCGCCCTCCGCCCCCAGCCGGTTGGCCACCGGCACGCGGCAATTCTCGAAATTGACCAGCGCGGTGGGCTGGCTGTTCCAGCCCAGCTTGTTTTCCGGCTGGCCGAAGGAAAGCCCCTCCGCGCCCTTCTCCACCACCACGCAGGAAATGCCGCGCGCCGTGTCGTCGCCCGTGCGCAGCATGGTGACGTAGAGATCGGCGACCCCGCCGCCCGAGATGAAGGCCTTGCTGCCGTTGACGATGTAATCCGCATTGCCGGATGCCACCGCCCGCGTGCGCAGCGCCGCCGCGTCGGAGCCCGAACCCGGTTCGGTCAGGCAGTAGCTGACAAAATGCTCGGCGGTGAGGATCTTCGGCAGGAAGCGGCGCTGCTGCTCGGCACTGGCATAGCGGGCGAACATGCCGGCGACCATGTTGTGGATGGTGAGGAAGCCCGCGGTGGACGGGTCGGCGGCGGCCAGTTCCTCGAAGATCAGGGCGGCGTCGAGCCGGGTGAGCCCGCTGCCGCCGAGCGCCTCGGGCACATATATGCCGGCGAAGCCGAGGGCGGCGGCGGCGCGCAGCGCCTCGGCGGGAAAGATGCGCCCGGCGTCCCAGCGCGCGGCATGGGGGGCGAGGTGCTCGGCGGCGAAGGCGCGCGCGGTGTCCTGGAAGGCGCGCTGGTCTTCGGTGAGGTCGAACTCCATCCCGCCCTTGCCTCCGTCGTTTCCCCAGACGCGCAGGTCTCGTCCGTGCGGCCCCCTGCTTGTGTGCGGCCCCCGCTTGTGTGCGGCCTGGCGCAGGCACCGTCAAGCCGCGCGCCACCGGCCGGCCGTCAGGCGTCGGGCACGCGCTGCGCCATGGCCTGCGCCTCCAGCGCCAGGCGGCAGACGGTGAAGCAATGCGCCTGCGTCATCGCCGTCTCGGTGCGGTTGGCGACGTCGGCGGCGAAGTCGCGGAAGTAGCGGATCGGCCGCCCCTCGCAGCCGATATGGCGGGTGCTCCGGGCGTCGATCAGGAACAGGTGCTCGCCGCCCGGGCGGCCGGCGATGTCGATGTTCTTGCGCAGCTCGATGCTGCCCTCTGTGCCGAGGATGGTCACCCGCCCGTCGCCCCAGCTGGCCAGCCCGTCCGGGGTGAACCAGTCCAGCCGCACATAGCCGGTCGCGTGTTCGCTGCGCAGCACGATCTCGCCGAAATCCTCGAAGCCCGCGCCCACGGCGAACTGGCCCACCGCGGCCATCGCCACGCGCGGCGCGGTGGCCCCGGTGAAGGCGATGAACTGGTCGATCTGATGGCTGCCGATATCGACCAGGATGCCGCCATAGGCCTCGCGGTCCCAGAACCAGGCCGGGCGCAGCGCGCGGTTGAGCCGGTGCGGCGCGAGCCCCACGGTCTGGATCACCCGCCCGATGGCGCCCTGGCGCACCAGCTCGAGTGCGGCCTCGGTGGAGGGGGTGAGGAAACGCTCGGAG
>JAGXAV010000524.1 GCA_018971455.1 Rhodospirillales bacterium | reverse complement strand
CCCAGGGCTATGGCGAGGAGAATGATTTCTGCCTGCGCGCGCGCCATCTCGGCTGGCGCCATGTCGGCGTGCCGGGCATCTATGTCGCCCATGCCGGGGCGCAATCCTTCGGGCCCGCGCGCGCCCATCTGGTCGCCCGCAATCTCGCCGTGCTGGAGCGGCTGCATCCCGGCTACGCGGCGCTGATCGCCGCGTTCGAGGCGGCCGATCCGCTGGCCGCGGTCCGCCGCCGGCTCGATTTCGCGCGCTGGCGGACGGGCCGGCGGCGCGTCGGCGCGGTGATCCTGGTGACCCATGACAGCGGCGGCGGCGTGGAGCGAGTGGTGCAGGCTCGCTGTGCTACGCTGCGCGCGGCGGGCCGGCGGGCGATCCTGCTGCGGCCGGTCAAAGCGCGCGAGGGGGCGGCGACCTACCGGGAGGGCCTGTGCGCGGTGGCGGAAGCCGGGGGGCCCGACTACCCCGACCTGCGCTTCGCCATCCCCGACGAGATCCCGGCGATGCTGCGCCTGCTGCGCGGCGAGCGGGCGACGCATATGGAAGTGCATCACCTGCTCGGCCATCACCACGGGCTGCTCGATCTGGCGGCGCGGCTGGACATTCCCGTCGAGCAGCACGTGCACGACTATGCCCTGCTCTGCCCGCGCATCGCCCTGGTCGGCCGCGACGGGCGTTATTGCGGCGAGCCGGAGGAGGTGGCGGCCTGCGAGGCGTGCATCGCCGATGCCGGGCGCAAGACCGAGGAGGAGATCGGCGTTGCGGCCCTGCGGGCGCGCAGCGCGGCCGACCTCGCCGCCGCCCGCCGCGTCGTCGTCCCCTCGGGCGATGCCGCCGCCCGCCTCGGCCGCTACTTCCCCGGCCTGCGCCCCGATATCGCGCCGCTGGAGGCCGAGGCGGCGCCGCCGGCGCGCATGGCGGTGCCGATCCCGGGGGCGCGGCGGCTGGTCTGCGTGATCGGGGCGATCGGCCCCGAGAAGGGTTATGACGTGCTGCTCGCCTGCGCCCGCGACGCCGCCGCCCGCGACCTGCCGCTTGGCTTCACGCTGGTCGGCCACACGCCGGACGATGCCAGGCTGCTGGCCACCGGGCGGGTCTTCGTCACCGGCCCGTATCGCGAGGCCGAGGCGGTGCGGCTGATCGCTGCCCAGCAGGCGCAGCTCGCCTTCCTGCCCTCGATCTGGCCGGAGACCTGGTGCTTCACCCTGGGCCTGGCCTGGCGGGCGGGGCTGGCGGTGGCCGCCTTCGACCTCGGCGCGCCGGCCGAGCGCATCCGCGCCCGCGGCGGCGGCTGGCTGCTGCCGCTCGGCCTGCCGCCGGCCCCGATCAACGCCGCCCTGCTTGCGGTATGACTCCGGCCGGGCGATGAATGCCCATCCACACCCGAGCCGATCCAGCCCAGAGCGAGAGCCGCATGTCCGAAACCGTGAGTGAGCGCCCAGCCGGGAGCCGCGTGAACGAGCTGCGCGCCTCGGCCAATCTGATGACGCTGGAGGCCGGGCTGTTCTGCATCGTGCTGGCGCCCTCGCCGGCGGCCAATGCGGCGTCCGGGCTGCCGGGCGTGCGCGTCTCGCTGCCGCCCTCGCCGGTCGGCCGGCCGGAGGGCGTGACCATCCGGAGCTTTCGTGACGATGGCTGGCTGAGCGGCTTCGGCGATGCCGCCCTGGTGCGGGTGGTGGGCGGCCCGGCGCAGGTGCTGGTGACCGTCTATCAGGCGCCGGAGGCGGCCGAGGGTGCGCCCAGCCTGCAGGTGCTGCGGCTGATCGAGAGCCCCGGCGCAGCACCGCCCGCGGCCACGGCCGGCGGGCGCATGCCGGAGCTCGCGGCCACCGGGGCGGGGCCGCAGCTGGTGGACATGGTGGCGCATATCCAGGGGCGCGGCGATGTCGGCGCGATGCTGGGCGAGCGGCTGGGCGAGCCCGGCAGCCGGCGCTGGATCGAGGGCTTCGCGGTGGCGCCGGTAAAGGGCGTGGCGCCGGGCGACATCGAATACCAGGCGGTGCTGGGGCGCGACTGGCTGTCGCCCTGGGTCGAGGGCGGGCAGTTCTGCGGCAGCCGGGGCATGGCGCTGCCGGTGCTCGGGTTCCGGCTGCGCCTGCGCGGTGCGGCGGCGGAGGCGTTCACCTGCACCTATTCCGCCAGCTTCCTCGATGGCAGCGAGGCCGGTCCGGTCGCCGCCGGCGAAGCGTGCGAGGCGGCGAGCCTCGCGCCGATGGAATCCTTCCTCATCGCATTGCACCCGCGCGTCCCCGCCGGGAATACCAAGGCGGGGAGCGGCAAGTCGGGCGGTGGCAAGTCGGGC
>JAGXAV010000523.1 GCA_018971455.1 Rhodospirillales bacterium | reverse complement strand
ACGCAGAGCGCATAGACGCCGTAGAACCAGCGCGCCTCGAGCGGATGGTGCTCGAGCGAGCGCCGGTAGCCCGCCACCTCGCCCAGCCCCCTGGCCAGCGCCAGCGAGGCGACGATCGCGGCGACCAGGGCGGCCCCCAGCACGCCGAGGCCGAAGACCAGCCGCCCGAATTCATGGCCGAGGAACGGCGTCAGCGCCGCACTCATATCCCCCACGGTGGACAGGCTCGCCTGCCGGTCATGCGCGCCGAGGGTCGCCGCCGCGGCGACCAGCACGGCGGCCATGATGAGCTGGGTGACGAGCGCGCCGAGTGCGGTGTCCCACCGCGCGGCGGTCAGATGGACGGGCCCGAGCTTCTTATCGGCCACCGCGGATTGCTGGTAGAAGACCATCCACGGCATCACCACGGCGCCGATATTGGCGGCCACGAGATAGAGATAGCCGGGCTCGCGCAGCGGGATCGTGACGCTGTCATGGGCCAGCACGCCGAGATCCGGCCGCGCCGCCCAGGCGACGCCGAAGAAGGCCAGCTCGAACAGGCCGAGCAGCATCGCCGCCCGCTCCACCCGCCGGTAGGAGCCGCTCAGCACCACGGCGAGCAGGGCGATGGCGGCCAGCGGCAGGCTGACCGCGCGCGGCACGCCGTAGAGCTCGCCGATCCCGGCGACGCCGGAGAACTCGGTCAGCAGCGCGCCGGCGCTGGCGATGGCGAGCCCGCCGGCGGAAAGCCACGCCCAGCCCGGCCCGAACCGCTCGCGGATCAGCTCTCCATGGCCCCGCCCGGTGAAGATCGCCAGCCGCACGGTGAGTTCCTGGACGACGTAGAGGATCGGCACCAGCAGGAGTTGCAGCAGCAGCAGCCGGTATCCCCACTGCACGCCGCTCTGCCCGGCGGTGATGATGCTGCCGACATCCGTGTCGGCCAGCATGACGACGAGGCCGGGGCCGATCACCGCGCGCCAGGGCAGGGCGC
The DNA here is from genome assembly GCA_018971455.1 of Rhodospirillales bacterium. Classification (GTDB taxonomy): domain Bacteria; phylum Pseudomonadota; class Alphaproteobacteria; order Acetobacterales; family Acetobacteraceae; genus REEB85. The sequence goes on along the minus strand of JAGXAV010000523.1, from coordinate 1,327 downwards.
GCGCGGGTGCTGCATGGCTCGGTGGGGATAATTCGCTCATGCGCGCGCCTTGGTATGAGATTGCGAATTACTCGCAACTGATGCCTGCCTGGGTAGGGCGGCCCGCCCCCCGTGTCAATCGCGCGCGGACGGCGAATTGATTTGCCGCCCGGTCTGGCCGAGAAAGCAGCCCGACAAAGGACCGCGCCATGCCCGAGCTGATGCTGCACAACAGCCTGACCCGGCGGAAGGAGATCTTCCGGCCCATCGACCCTGCCCATGTGCGCCTCTATGTCTGCGGCCCGACGGTCTATGACCGGGCGCATATCGGCAATGCCCGCCCGGTGGTGGTGTACGACGTGCTGGTGCGCCTGCTGCGCCGGCTCTATCCGCGCGTCACCTACGTGCGCAACATCACCGACGTCGATGACAAGATCAACGCGCGCGCCGCCGAGAGCGGCGAGAGCATCGCCGCGATCACCGCGCGCACCACCGCCTGGTACCAGGCCGACATGGCCGAGCTCGGTGCCGCGCCGCCGGATATCGAGCCGCGCGCCACCGCCCACATCGCCGAGATGATCACCCTCATCACGCGGCTGATCGCCAACGGCCACGCCTATGCCGCCGACGGGCACGTGCTGTTCGCCGTGCCGAGCTTTGCCGCCTATGGAAGGCTCTCCGGCCGCAGCCCGGACGAGCTGCTCGCCGGTGCGCGCGTCGATGTCGCGCCCTACAAGCGCGATGCCGGCGACTTCGTGCTGTGGAAGCCCTCGCCCCCCGATCTGCCGGGCTGGGACAGCCCCTGGGGCCGGGGCCGGCCGGGCTGGCATATCGAGTGCAGCGCGATGTCCTGGCGCCATCTCGGCGAGAGCTTCGACATTCATGGCGGCGGCAGCGACCTGATCTTTCCGCACCACGAGAACGAGGTGGCGCAGTCGCTCTGCGCGTTCCCCGGCAGCCGCTTCGCCAGTTACTGGGTGCATAGCGGCATGCTCAACATCAACGGCGAGAAGATGTCGAAAAGCCTCGGCAACTTCCTCACCGTGCGCCAGGTGCTCGACCGCGTGCCGGGCGAGGTCGCGCGCCTGCTGCTGATCCGCACGCATTACCGGGCGACGCTGGATTTTTCCGACCTCGCTCTGCTCGAATGCCGCAAGGAGTTGGACCGCTTCTACCGCGCCCTGCAACGCACGCCGCCGCGGCCGGCCGGAATCCCGGCCGAGGTGCCCGACAGCGTGATGGCGGCGCTGTGCGACGACCTCAATACCCCGCTGGCCCTGGCGGCGATGCGCGCCCTGGCCGATGCCGCCATGTCCGGCGATGCGGCCGCGGCGGCCGGGCTGAAGGC
>JAGXAV010000522.1 GCA_018971455.1 Rhodospirillales bacterium | reverse complement strand
CTGCTCTCACCATGATGCAGGGCTGCCCTGCATCAGAGCCGGGCGCGCCGCGCCCCGCGCGCGGCTAAGCCGGCAGGATGGAACATCGCCGCTCCGCGCTGGGCACGCTGGTCGCGCTCACCATCGCGCGCATCGCCTTCGGCTACCAGGTGCAGACCGTGGCGAGCCTCGGGCCTGAGCTGGTGCGCGCCTTCCACATGGGCTTCACCCTGCTCGGCACGCTGGTCGGGCTCTACATGCTGCCGGGCGTGGTCAGCGCGATTCCGGCCGGCGTGCTGGCGCGCCGGCTGGGCGACCGCCGCGTGGTGACAGCGGGCCTCGCGCTGATGACGATCGGCAGCGTGCTCTCCGCCCTTGGCGGCGGGCCGGCAGGGATCGGCGCCGGGCGCATCCTCTCCGGCGCCGGCGCGGTGGCGCTGACCGTGCTGCAGGGCAAGATCGTCGCCGAGCGCTACAGCGGCAAGAGCTTCACCCTAGCGATGGGGCTGATGGTCGGCGCCTTTCCGGTCGGCATCGGCATCGCCCAGCTGACCCAGGCGCCGCTCGCCCACGCCTTCGCCTGGCCGGCCGCCTTCCTCGCCGGAGCCGCCATCTCGGCGGTGGCGCTGCTGGTGTTTGCCACCACCTGGACCGGGGCGGCCCACCCGCCGGGGATGCGGCTGCTGGTCTGGCCGACGCGCAGGGAATGCGTGCTGGTGCTGGTCTCCGGCCTGATCTGGACGAGCTACAATTCCGGCTTCGCCAATTTCCTCGCCTACATGCCGAGCTGGCTCGCCGCGCACGGCCATCCGCGCTGGGTCGGCGACGTGGTGCTGCCGCTGGCGACCTGGAGCAACCTGCCGAGCATCATGCTGGGCAGCGCGCTGGCCACCCGCTTCGGCCCGACGCCGGTCTTCGTCTTCGGCACGCTGATGGGGGTGGTGGCGGTGGGCGGCGTCGGGCTGGTCGATGCGCCGCTGCTGTGGGGGGCGCTGTTCGGCGTCTTCGCGTCGATCCAGGGCGGGTTGATCGTCGAGATCGGCACGCTGTCGGCGCGGCCGGAGAACCGCGCCGTCGGCATGGGGCTGTTCTACACCACCTATTATGTCGGCGGCGCCACCATCCCGGCGCTGTGCGGCCGCGCGGCGGATTACATGGGCGACCCGTCCGGAGCGTTCCTGGCGGCAGCGGGCATCTCCATCCTGGCGCTGCCCTTCTACTGGCTGCACCGCCGGCGGGCGCGGATCATTTGAGGCTCCAGATGATCCACGCGGCCCCGGTGCCGGCGAAGATCGCCCACATGATGCTTCGGGTGCGCGCCATCACCACCATCGTCACCGCGGCGCCGACCGCCGGCTGCAATCCCCCGGCGATGACCGCCGGCACCACGTAGCTGACGAACAGGGTGCCCGGGATATGCCCCAGCACCGCGCGCAGCAGGGGGGTGGGCTTGATCTGGCGGAACAGCCAGTAGCCACCGCCGCGGCAGGCGTAGGTGGCGAGGGCCATGCCGAGGATGGCGGCGAGGTTCCAGGGATCGATATGCCACATGATGATTATGTTTTGTAATGATCACGCAGCCCGCCGGCCAGGCTGCCCGCCAGGGCGCCGGCGACGATGTACCACGAGGTGCCCGGCAGCAGCCGTGCCACCAGGCTGGCGGCGATGGCGGCGACCAGCCAGGGCATGACGTCGCCGCGCCCGCGCCACATGCTGGCGAGCATCGAGACGAACACCGCCAGCGCCGCGAAGAACAGCGGATGGCCGGGTGGCGGGCGGACGATGCTGCCCAGCGTGTAGCCGACCGCGCTGGTGATCACCCACATCACCCACATGATGGCGCCGCTGCCGAACAGCACGCCGGCATCGCGCCCGCCGGCGTTCATGTCGCGCACCGCCTGCGCCCAGTTCTGGTCGGCCATGACGAACAGGCTGCCCCACAGGCGCCAGCCGCGCAGCCGGTCGAGCCAGGGGCTGAGCACCGGACCCATTAGGGCGAGCCGCAGATTGACCACGAAGGCGGTGAAGCTCGCCGCCACCACGCCGGCCGGGTGGCCCCAGTTGGCCAGGGCCACCAGCTGGGCGGACCCGGCGTAGCAAAGCCCGCTGAGCAGGCTCGATTCCAGCCAGGACAGGCCGGTGCCCTGCGCGACGATGCCGCAGACGATGCCGAACGGGGTGACGCCGATGAGCAGCGGGATGCAGTCGCGCATGCCGCGGCGGATGCCGGCGCCGGTGAAGGTCACTTTCTCGCTCATCGCGGGGTCTTATGACTGGCGCAGCGCGTTGACCAGGGCCTGGGCGGCGTCGGGCGGGGTCGCCATCGCCGC
>JAGXAV010000521.1 GCA_018971455.1 Rhodospirillales bacterium | reverse complement strand
GATCACCGCCGGCCGGCCGCTGGCCACGGCGCGGCGGAAGGCGGGGGCGAACTCCGCCGTCGCGCTGACCACCTCGCCATGGCCGCCGAAGGCCTCGATGAAATGGGCGAAATCCGGATTGGTCAGCGCCGTGCCGGAGACGCGGCCGGGATAGGTGCGCTCCTGATACATGCGGATGGTGCCGTACATCTGGTTGTTGAACACCAGGATGATCGGGGCCACGCCGTGATGGAAGGCGGTGGCGATTTCCTGGCCGGTCATCAGGAACCCGCCATCGCCGACGAAGCAGACCACCTGGCGGTCCGGAAAGACGATCTTCGCGCCCACCGCCGCGGGCACGCCATAGCCCATGGCGCCGTTGGTCGGGCCGATGAAGCGCTGGTCGTTGCTGAAATGCATGAAGCGCGCGGGCCAGGTGGCGAAGTTGCCCGCGTCGCAGGTCAGGATCGCATCGTCGTCCAGCAGCGCTTGCAGCTCATGCAGTGCCGCGGCGACGTTGAGCGCGCCCTCGAATTGCGGCACCGCGGCTCCGTTGAGCCGGGTGGCGCGCAGCGATCGGGTCCATTCGCGCCAGGCGATCTTGCCGGGACGGAGCTTCGCGGCGTGCTGGGCGAAGACGTTGACGTCGCTGGTGATGCCGAGCGCCGGGCGGAAGACGCGGCCGATTTCGGCGGCCTCGGGATAGACCTGAACAACCGGCACGCCGCCGGCGGGCTCGAACAGCGTGTAGCCCTGCGTGACCGCCTCGCCGAGGCGGGTGCCGATGGCCAGGATGAGATCGGCCTCGCGGGCATGGGCGACCAGGGCGGGGTCGGAACCGACGCCGAGATCGCCCACGAAATTGTCGCGCGTGCCGTCGTAGAGCGCCTGGCGGCGGAAGCCGACGGCCACCGGGATGTCGTGGGCGACGAGGAACTCGCCGATCGCCGCGCGGCCCGCCTCGCTCCAGCCGCAGCCGCCCAGGATGGCCAGCGGCTTGCGCGCGCCGGCAAGCAGGGACTGGAATTTCAGCATCGCCGCGGGATCGGGGTGCGGGACGGACACCTCGGCGCGCGCGATGTCGGGCACCTGGACCAGGTGCTTCTGCATTTCCTCGGACAGCGCAATGACCACCGGGCCCGGGCGGCCGGAGGTGGCGACATCGACGGCATGGGCGACGATTTCGGGAATGCGCGCCGCGTCGTCGATCTGCGTGACCCATTTGGCCAGCGGCTGGAACATGCGGCGGTAATCGACTTCCTGGAAGCTCTCGCGGTCGGTCTCGCCGAAGGGGATCTGGCCGACGAAGAGCAGCAGGGGGGTGGAATCCTGCATGGCGATGTGCACGCCGATGGCGCCGTGGCAGGCGCCCGGGCCGCGGGTGACGAAGGCGGCCGCCGGCCGGCCGGTGAGCTTGCCGTGCGCCTCGGCCATGTTCACCGCCCCCGCCTCGAAGCGGCAGGTGATCAGCTTGAGGCGCTTGCGCACCTCGTAGAGTCCGTCGAGCACGTCGAGATAGCTTTCGCCGGGCACGGCGAACACATGGTCGATCCCCTGCGCCACCAGCGCCTCGGCCAGCACCCGTCCGCCGGCGCGCGGCGCCTTGGCGCCATGCAGCTTGACCATCTCCATGTCCGACTCCCCCAACATCCGCGATTGCGCGGCAGAATAGGCAGGCTGCCCGGCTTCGTCGATCACCCTCCTGTGCAGGGCCGCCCCGCCATGGCATTCTGCGCCCGCAACAGGAGGCCGGCCGATGCGGGCGATCTACGTGATGATCAAGTGCGACATGGGCCATGCCTACCGGGTGGCGCAGCTGGCCGCCGACACCATCGAGGAATTGTCCGAACTGCACTCGACCTCCGGACAGTACGACCTGCTGGGCAAGTTCTACCTCGAACCCGAGCAGGATACCGGCCTGTTCGTCACCGAGAAATTGCAGACCATTCCCGGCGTGAAGGACACCTACACGCTGATCACCTTCAACGCCTTCGTCGGCGGCGGGGGGAGGTAGCGCTCAGCCGAAGCCGAGGAAGCCGGGCATCGCGCTGATCGGCGACGCGGCCTTGAGTTTGGCGATGTCGGGCAGCGGGCGGGCGGTGTCCGGGTCGGCCGCGAGCTGGGCCTCGAGGGCGGCGGCCACCGCCAGCACGCGGGCGTCGCCGCCGCGGGGGCCCACGATCTGCAGGCCGAACGGCATTCCGGCGCGGTCACGCCCGACCGGCAGGCTGACCGCCGGGTGGCCGACCAGCGTCACCGCATAGGCCAGGGCCAGCCAGTGGTAGTAGGTGCGCGTCGCCCGGCCGTCGATCTCGGCGGGGTAGAGCTCGCTC
>JAGXAV010000520.1 GCA_018971455.1 Rhodospirillales bacterium | reverse complement strand
GAAATGCTATCGCGCGGCGCGCCGCGGCGAAAGAAGCCACGCGCCGGGCGGCACCTGGTGCCCGCCGGCCTCCGCCGCGCTATGCTGGACGGCACGGACGGCACGGGAACGGGGCGGCATGGATCTGGCGGCGCACGACCAGCTCTTCGAGCGGCTGTGGAGCGGCGAGGCCGCGATGGAGGAATGGAGCGCGGCCGTCGCCGGTGGCTTCGCGCGGTCGATCGGTGATGACGTCATCGCCATCCATACCGGCTACCTGTTCGGCAACGCGACCGCCATCCGCACCGCAGCGGGGCTGGTACTGATCGACACCGGCAGCCGCGAGACCGCGAGCCAGACACTTGCGATATTGCGCGACTGGGACGATGCGCCGGTGCACACCGTCATCTATACCCATGGTCATATCGATCATACCTGGGGCGCGCGCCTGCTCGACGCGGAGGCCGATGCCAGGGGCGTTGCGCGGCCGCACATCATTGCCCATCGCAACGTTCTGCGACGCTTCGCGCGCTATGACGCCACGGCCGAGCTGAACAGCCTGGTGATGGGCCGCCAGTTCAACCAGCCGGGCTACACCTTCCCCGGCGCGCATCGGCGCCCCGACCAGATCTATGACGATGCCCTCGGCCTCGCCATCGGCGGCCGGCGCCTCGAGCTCACGCATGGCCGCGGCGAAACCGATGACGCAACCTTCGTCTGGCTGCCAGACCGGCGCCTCCTGATCAGTGGCGATTTCGTGATCTGGGTGTTTCCCAATGCCGGCAATCCGCGAAAAGTGCAGCGCTACGCGCCGGACTGGGCGGCGGCGCTGCGCCGGATGCAGGCGCTGGAGCCGGCGGTGCTGGTGCCCGGGCACGGCCCGGTCATCATGGGTGCTCCGCGGGTGGGGCAGGTGCTGGATGACGGCGCCGCGGTGCTTGAAAGCCTGTGCGAGCAGACTCTGGCCCTGATGAATGCCGGACGTTCCCTCAACGACATCCTGCACGCCGTGGCCGCGCCCAGGGAGTTCCTGGCAAAGCCCTATCTGCTGGCGAAATACGACGATCCGGAATTCGTCGTGCGCCATATCTGGCACCTCTATGCGGGCTGGTTCGACGGCAACCCGGCCCATCTCAAGCCGGCCCCGGCCGGCGCGCTGGCCGGCGAGATCGCGGCACTCGCCGGCGGCACCGCCCGGCTCGCCCGGCGCGCGGAGCTACTGGCCGAGACCGGGCAGACCCGCCTCGCCGCCCATCTGATCGAGCTGGCGGCGGCCGCATCGCCGGAGGATACGGCGGTGCAGGCGACGCGCGCGGCGATCTATGCCCGCTGCATGGCGGCGGAGACGTCGCTGATCGGCCGGGCGATCTTCGCAACCTACCAGCGCGAGGCCGCGGCCCGCGCAAGCCCGTCCCCTGCAGGGGTGGACGGCGGGGCATCCGGACCCATATCGCGTCTGCGCTGATCCGACCGGTCCGGCGGCGCGGCGCAACACCAGGGGAGCGCTGCCATGTCCGACATGACGCTATGGGGTTTCGACGCCTCCACCTATGTCCGCACCGTCAAGATGGTGCTGGCCGAGAAGGGAGCGACGCAGTTCCGGCAGGTGCCGCTCAATGTGCTGCAAGGCGAGCCGAGGACGGCCGAGCACCGCGCCCGGCATCCTTTCGGCAAGGTGCCGGTGCTCGACCATGATGCCATGCGCATCCTCGAGACCTCCGCCATCACCCGCTATCTCAACGACGTGCTGCCCGGCAGATCGCTGGTCCCGGCGACGCCGAAGGATCGCGCCCGCATGGACATGGTGGTCGGGCTGATCGACTCATACGGCTACGGCGCCCTGATCGGCGGCATTGCGGCCTACCACCTGTTCCCCGATTTCGTCGGGGGTAAAAACGACGCCATGCGCGCCGACGGCATCGCGCGCGGCCGCAAGGTGATCGAACTCGCCATGAAGACCAAGGGCGCCTCGCCCTTCATCGCGGGTGAGCTGAGCCTCGCCGATCTCTATCTCGCGCCGATCGCCTTCTACGTCTCGCTCACGCCGGATAAGGATGCCGTCTTCGACGTCGATGGCTTTGCCGACTGGTGGGCGAGGATCCAGGCCCTGCCGAGCTTCCAGGCGACGCAGCCAAATCCCGGCTGAGGCCCGCGCTCAGCCGAGGGCACGGTCAAAGACCGGCCCGGGCACCCGATCGACCCGCGCGCGGAAAAAGCGGCCGGGGGTGATGGTAGCGGCGGGCGGATTTGAACCACCGACCAAGGGATTATGATTCCCCTGCTCTACCACTGAGCTACGCCGCCACAAGAGGTGAGCGTGCGGGTACTTCGCCGCGCGG
>JAGXAV010000519.1 GCA_018971455.1 Rhodospirillales bacterium | reverse complement strand
TCCAGGGGGCCGCGATGGCGGCGAGGGCGAGCAGCGCGACCAGCGCGGCGCCCAGATGCAGCAGCGGGTTGGCGGCGAAGCTGCGGCCCATCACGCCCGCCGCGCCCGCGGATCGATGGCGATGGTCAGCAGATCGACGATGAAGTTGATGGCGACGAAAGCCAGCGTCGCCAGCAGGATCGCCGCCTGGATGAGCGGGTAGTTGCGCTCGGCGATGGCGCCCACCATCAGCCGGCCGAGCCCGGGCAGGGCGAAGACCTGCTCGACCACCACGGCACCGCCGAACAGGTAGCCCGCCGCGATGCCGGTAGCCGCCGTGAACGGGATCAGCGCGTTGCACAATGCATGGGCGAAGACCACGCGAAGCGGCGAGAGTCCCTTGGCGCGGGCGGTGCGCACGTAGTCCTGCGCCAGCGCGTCGAGCATCGCCGCCCGCACGACGCGCGCGAGCGAGGCCAGGATGGGGAGAGACAAGGCGATGACCGGCAGGATCACCCGCTCGAGATTGACCAGCGGCGCCTGGGTGAACGGCACCCAGCCGACCACCTGCAGGCCGGGCGCGAGCACGCCGGCGCCATAGAGCAGCATGGCGCCGAGCCAGAAGGAGGGCACGGTCAGCCCGATGATGGAGACGAGGCGCATGGCGTAGTCCGCCGCCGAGGAGCGCAGGCTCGCCATCAGGCAACCCGCCGGCACGCCGAGGGCAATCGCCAGCGTCAGCCCGAGCAGGGCGAGTTCCGCGGTCACGCCGACGCGGCCGGCGATCTCCTCGATCACCGGCCGTCCGGTCCATACGCTGGTACCGAAATCGCCACGCACGGCGCCGCCGATCCAGCGCGCGTACTGGACGATCAGCGGCTGGTCGAGGCCGAGCGTGTGGCGCAGCGCGGCGATGCGGGCGGGTGTCGCGTCCGCCCCGCCGATCATCACCTGGGCCGCGTCGCCCGGCACCAGATGGATCATCAGGAAGCTGAGTAGCGACACCCCGAAGGCAACCAGGACCAGCTCGCCGATGCGCAGAAGAACGGGCCGGAGCATCGGCGCGGCGTCACTTTGCCCCGAGGCTGGTGGCCCGCAGCGTCCACAGCGAGCGGGTGGCCATCGGTGCGAAGCCATGGACATCGTCGCGCACCGCTGCGAACAGCGTGCCGTAGGCCAGATGCACGATCGGCCCGCGACAGGCCAGGATGCGCTGGGCCTGGTCGTACATCTGCTTGCGCGCGGCGGTGTCGGTGGTCGCGCGGGCCGCGGTCAGCAGCTTGTCCAGTGCCGGGTTGGAATACTGGAACACGTTGGTCGCGCCGCCGGTCTGGAAGGTGCGGCCGAAATAATCGTCGGGGTCCGTGCCGCCGCCATTCAGCGAGACGAATCCCTGGAAGTTCTTGGCGCGCCAATCCGCGATGAAGCGACCCTGCTCCTGCACGTTCAGCGTGACGTCGAAGCCGGCCTTGTTCATCTGCGCCTGCACCACCTGGGCGACATCGACGACCAGCGGAAGCGAGCCCAGGACATTCAGCGTCACCTTGAGCTTGCCTGTGATGCCGGCCTCATGCAGCTTCCGCGCGGCGCCTGCCGGGTCCGGCTTGTAGCAGGCGAATTTGCTGGTCGGCAGCGCCCACTGGGTGAGGGCCGGCGAGAGCGGGCCGGCGGGCACGCCGCGGCCGAAATAGACGGCCTGGACCAGCTGCGCGCGATCGATCGCCATGTTCACGGCCTCGCGCACCAGCGGATTGTCGAAGGGCGGTCGCGCGGCATTCAGGCCGATCAGGCTGTAGGCGAGATCCTGCGTCTGCAGCAGCCTGACATGCGGCTTGCCCTTGAGGGCGGCCGCCGTGGCCGCATCGGCGACGGGTATGTGCTGGTAGGTGCCGCCGGAAATGCCGGCCTCGCGGGTGGCGGCCTCCGGAACAATGGCGAAATTCAGCGCTGCGAGCCGGGGCAGACCCTTCGCCCAGTACGCCGGGTTCCGCTCGAGTGTGATCGACGTATCGGGAATCCATTGTTTGAAGCGGAACGGACCGGTGCCGACAGGCTGGCGGCCGAGGGTGGCGAACGCCTCGGGAGCAGCGATGGCGATGCCGGCGAGCTGGCCGAGGAAGGGGGCCGAGGGCGAGGAGAGCACGATCTTCACCGCGTTCTTCCCCTCGGGCGCCATCGAGGCGACCGATTGCAGGCGGGAGGCGAAGGGCGAGCCGCTCTTGGGGTCGCGCACCCGCGCGAAATTGGCGATGACGTCCTGGGGGGTCAGCGCGCGCCCGTTATGGAACACCGCGCCCGCACGAAGGTGGAAGACGTATGTCAGACCGTCGGGCGAGACCGTCC
>JAGXAV010000518.1 GCA_018971455.1 Rhodospirillales bacterium | reverse complement strand
CGCTGGCGACTTTCTCGCCCGGCAGGGTCGCCACCACCACATCGACATGGCGTGGCGTGCCATCGCGCACCACGGCGAGCTTGGCCGGGCTGCCCGGCTTCATGTCGGCGATGTCGATGGCCAGATCGCGCGGCGTGCCGATCGGCTTGCCGTCCACCGCCTGGATGATGTCGCCCGGCTGCAATCCGGCCTTGGCCGCCGGCGAATCGGGCTGCACCGAGGCCACCAGCGCTCCGTCATGCCCGGGGCGGGCGTTGCTCTGGGCCTTGGGCAGGTTCAGAGCGGAGGCGATGGCTGCGTTGACCGGCTGCGTCTCGACGCCGAGATAGCCGCGGGTGACGTGCCCGCTGGCCTCCAGCTGCGCCACCACGGATTTGATCATTTCGGACGGAATGGCGAAACCGATGCCGACGCTGCCGCCCGAGGGCGAGATGATGGCGGTGTTGATGCCGATCACCTGGCCGGTCTGCGTGAAGAGCGGACCGCCCGAATTGCCCTGGTTGATGGGGGCGTCGACCTGAATGAAGCTGTCATACGGGCCCTCGCCGATATTGCGGCCGCGCGCCGAGACGATACCGGCGGTGACGGTGCCGCCCAGCCCGAAGGGATTGCCCATGGCCACTACCCACTGGCCGGGGCGCACCGCGTTAGAATCGCCCAGCGCCACGTAGGGCAGGGGGTGGCCGGCATCGATCTTGAGCACGGCAAGATCGGTCCGCGGATCGGTGCCGATGACACGGGCCGGCAGGCGCGTGCCGTCATCGAGAATCACCGAGACGGTGGCAGCGCCCTTGACGACGTGGTTGTTCGTGACGACGGTCCCGTTGGCATTGATGATGAAGCCGGACCCGCGCGCCTCGACGGCCTGCGGATGGCTCGGCCGCAGCATGCCGAACGGGGTGGGGATGCCTTGCTCCTGGGCCGCCGCGTCGGGCTTGAGGTGGGTGGTGATGGAGACCACGGCAGGCTTCACGCGCGCGACGAGATCGGCGAAATCGGGCACGATGGCCGTGCCGGCGGGTGCGGCGGCGGGCGGCGCGTTGACGGGAGCCGCGGCCAGCACGCGGCCCTGGAAGGCGGCAAATCCAGCGATGGCGGTGCCGCCGAGCAGCAGCACCGCGAGGCCGCGGCGCCAGCCCGCGCCGTGCGCGTTCGTTGAAATGTCGGTCATGCTCTGCACTCTCCGGTTGCTCAGTCTGGGTGACGGTCGGGACGGCGGCGCGCGCCGCTGCATCCATACCGCCAATCTGCGACGCGCCACCCGACATCGTCGTGGCGCGCGGGTGAAACTCAGGTCATTCGAGGAACGAGTTGCCGCCGGCTTTGCCGGGCGGGAAGCTGGTGGTATCAGGCGGCCTGCACCGACGATCCCCGGGGCCGGGTTAGCACAGCGGTAGTGCAGCGGTTTTGTAAACCGAAGGTCGGGGGTTCGATCCCCTCACCCGGCACCACTTCGCCCATGGAGACAGCCGATGCCTTGCCCGACTGCGATTTCGCCGGCGTATCAAGCCAAGCCGGAAGCCCCTGGCGCGTGACCCCGTCGGCGCGCATCAGCGCGGTCATCGAACTGGTCGCCGCCATCGAGGCGGCGCCGCGCAAGCCGGCCGACGCGGTGGCCAACCTGTTCTTTCGCGAGCGCCGCTATATTGGCTCGGGCGACCGGCGCGCCGTCTCCGACCGCTGCTGGGCAGTCATCCGCGGGCGGCGGCGGCTGGCCTGGTGGCTGGAGCGCGCTGAGCTGCCCGTCAATCCGCGGCTGCTGGTGGCGGCCTCGCTGATGCTGGATGGCTGGGTGGTCGGCGGGCTCGTCCAGAGCTTTTCCGGCGGCCAGTACGGGCCGACCAAATTGTCGGCCGCCGAGCAGGCGGCGCTGGCCGAGCTTGAGGGCCACACCCTCACCCATCCCAAAATGCCGCAGGCGGTGAAACTCGAGCTGCCGGACTGGATCCTGCCGCTGCTGCGGGCGCGCTTCGGCCACGCGCTCAACGCCGAAATTGCGGCCATGGAGAGCGAGGCGCCGCTCGATCTGCGGGTCAACCTGCTGAAGGGCACGCTCGTGGAGGCGCAGGCGGCGCTGGCGGCGGAGGGCATCGAGGCAGTGCCGATGCCGCTTTCGCCCTGGGGGCTGCGGGTCGCTGGCCGGCGGCCGGTGACCACCGGGAAGGCCTTCCAGACCGGCCTGGTCGAAATTCAGGACGAGGGCAGCCAGCTGGTCGCCGCCCTGGTCGGCGCGCTGCCGGAGATGCGGGTGGTGGATTGGTGCGCCGGGGCCGGCGGCAAGACCCTGGCGCTGGCGATGAGCATGCAGAATCGCGGCCATGTCGT
>JAGXAV010000517.1 GCA_018971455.1 Rhodospirillales bacterium | reverse complement strand
GCGCGGCGCCGAGCGGGCACTGATTTCCGGGGTTTCGCTGTTCGACGTCTATGAGGGCGACAAGGTCGAGGCCGGCCGGAAATCGCTGGCCGTGGAGGTCGTCTTCCAGCCGCGCGAGCGCACGCTGACCGATGCCGAGATCGAGGTGGCCTGCGCCAAGGTGGTGGCGGCCGTCGCCAAGGCCACCGGCGCCGTTCTGCGTGGCTGACAAGCACCCGCAAACGCCCTATGTCCCAGCCATGACCGACACCCCGCTGCACCTGATCCGCAATTTCTCGATCATCGCCCATATCGACCATGGGAAATCGACGCTGGCTGACCGGCTGATCCAGACCACCGGCGGCCTCACGGCGCGCGAGATGACCGAGCAGGTGCTCGACAACATGGACATCGAGAAGGAGCGCGGCATCACCATCAAGGCGCAGACGGTGCGCCTGACCTACCCGGCCAAGGATGGGCAGACCTATGTGCTGAACCTGATGGACACGCCGGGCCATGTCGATTTCGCCTATGAGGTGAGCCGCAGCCTGGCCGCCTGTGAGGGGTCTCTGCTGGTGGTCGATGCCTCGCAGGGGGTGGAGGCGCAGACGCTCGCCAACGTCTATCAGGCGATCGAGGCCAATCACGAGATCGTGCCGGTGCTCAACAAGATCGACCTGCCGGCGGCCGAGCCCGAGCGGGTGCGCCAGCAGATCGAGGAAGTGATCGGCCTTGATGCGTCGGACGCCGTGATGATCAGCGCCAAGACCGGCCTCAACATCGAGGGGGTGCTGGAGGCGCTGGTGACGCGCCTGCCGCCGCCCAGGGGGGATGCCGAGGCGCCGCTGACGGCGCTGGTGGTCGATAGCTGGTACGACCAGTATCTCGGCGTGGTGATCCTGATCCGGGTGAAGGACGGGCGCATCAGGCGCGGCCAGAAAGTGCGCATGATGGCGCGCGGCTCGACCCACCATGTCGAGCAGGTCGGCGTCTTCACGCCGCGCATGGTGCCGGTGGACGATCTCGGGCCGGGGGAGATGGGCTACATCACGGCCGCCATCAAGACGGTGGCCGACGTGGCGGTGGGCGACACCATCACCGATGACCGCCATCCGGCCGCCGCGGCGCTGCCTGGGTTCAAACCCTCGGTTCCGGTGGTGTGGTGCGGGCTCTACCCGGTCGATGCCGACGATTTCGAGAAGCTGCGCGACAGCCTTGCCAAGCTGCGCCTCAATGACGCGAGCTTCCATTACGAGGCGGAGACGTCGGCCGCGCTCGGCTTCGGGTTCCGCTGCGGCTTTCTCGGCCTGCTGCACCTGGAGATCATCCAGGAGCGCCTGAGCCGTGAATTCGACCTCGACCTGATCGCGACCGCGCCCAGCGTGGTCTATCGGCTGTACCGCACCAACGGGGCGGTGGAGGAGCTGCACAATCCCGCCGACATGCCGGACCCGAGCCAGATCGACCGGATCGAGGAGCCGTGGATCAAGGCGACGATCATGGTGCCGGATGAATATCTCGGCGCCATCCTGACCCTGTGCAGCGAGCGGCGCGGCCAGCAGGTGGACCTCACCTATGTCGGCAACCGGGCGATGGCGGTCTATCGGCTGCCGCTGAACGAGGTGGTGTTCGATTTCTACGATCGCCTGAAATCGGTCAGCCGCGGCTATGCGAGCTTCGACTATCAGATGGACACCTACGTCGAGAGCGACCTGGTGCGGATTTCGATCCTGGTCAATCTCGACCCCGTGGATGCGCTGTCCTTCATCGCCCACCGTGCCCAGGCCGAGCGGCGCGGGCGGGCGATCTGCGAGAAGCTGAAGGATCTCATTCCCCGGCAATTGTTCAAGATCGCCATCCAGGCGGCAATCGGCGGACGGGTGATCGCGCGCGAGACCATCGGCGCGCTGTCCAAGGACGTGACGGCGAAGTGCTACGGCGGGGATATCTCACGCAAGCGCAAGCTGCTGGAGAAGCAGAAAGAGGGCAAGAAGCGGATGCGCCAGTTCGGCAAGGTGGAAATCCCGCAATCGGCCTTCCTCGCCGCGCTGAAGATGGATGCCTGACCAGAGCGCACTTGCGTTGCCACGCGGCGCTGGTAGTTTCCGCCCGCAAGCCGGCTGGAGGGATGGCCGAGCGGCTTAAGGCGCACGCTTGGAAAGCGTGTGTGCGTGAAAGCGTACCGTGGGTTCGAATCCCACTCCCTCCGCCACTTCAGTCCCTGAGTGGGCACTGCGGCTGCGCCGCCGTTCGCTACAAGTGCCTGTAGCAGCCGGGACTTTGATCCGATGATCCGCACCTCGCCTTCGGCGACCTCGACCCGCTGGGCGAGAGCGCGAAGATGGTCACGGCGG
>JAGXAV010000516.1 GCA_018971455.1 Rhodospirillales bacterium | reverse complement strand
CGCCACGCTCGGCACGGCGCAGACCCTCACCGGCCAGGGGGCGGTGGCGAGCCTGGTGTTCACCGGGCTGACCACGCTGGCGGGCAGCCTGGCGGCGGCGAACGTGCTGATCGGCAGCGGCACGGATGCGGCCTATGTGGCGCTCGCCGGCGGCGCGCTGCAGGCCGGCAGCCTGACGCTGAGCGGGCTGTCCCGCCTCGGCATCGACGCCGCCTCGACGCTGGAGGTCGGCAGCGCCGGGGGGGCGGCCGCCGGGGTGATCACCGTCGATGCCGGCGCCACCCTGGCCGGCAGCGGCGGCACCGTGGCCGGCGCGGTCTCGGTGGCCGGCATCGTGCTCGCCAGCGGCGACGGCCTCGCGCTGACCGGCGCGGTCTCCGGCGGCGGCGTGCTGGAGATCGGCGCCGGGGCGCGGCTCGACCTCTCCTACGGCAGCGTCGGTGCGCCGACCGGGGTGGCGTTCCTCGCCGCCTCCGGCACGCTGTTCACCTCGCTCGCGGGCTTCGCGGCCACCATCGCGGGCTTCGCCTCGGGGGCCGCGATCAATGTCGGGCACGCCGTCACCTCGGCGAGCTACACCGCCAGGGGCAGCGGGACGGGCAGCCTGAGCCTCGCCGATGACGGGGCGGCGTTCGCCACGCTCACCCTGGCCGGCAATTTCGCCGGGATGATCTTCCAGGCCAGCGGCCAGAGCATCACCCTGGCGGTCAATCCTGGCACCGGCAGCCTGGCGCCGCCGAGCGCCGGCACCCCGACGGCCGACCGCTATGCCTGGACCGCCGCCAGCGGCGGCGATTGGGGAAATACCGCCAACTGGACCGACAGCACCACCGGTGCCACCCCGGCCGCGATCGCGCCCGGGTCGAATGACCTCGTCACCCTCGGCGGGCCCGGCGGGGCCGGGTTGCAGGTGCTGACCGGGGCGGGGGACGCGGCCAGCCTGCTGGTTCTCGGCAACACCGCACTGACCGGCCAGCTTGCCACCGGCACGCTGATGGTCGGCGCCGGCGGCGTGGCCGGACAGCTCGACATCGATGCCGGCGCCACCGTCACCGCCGGCGCCGCCAGCCTGGCCGGCGGCACGGTGGCGCTGTCCGGCAGCCTGGCGCTGTTCACCACGGCGGGGACGCTGAGCCTGGGCGACGCCACGATGACGGGCGCGGTGCAGCTGGTCGATCACGCCACCCTGCGCGCCGGGAGCGTGGTGATGCTGGGGGCCTCGGCGTTCAGCGTCGATGCGACGGCGATCGCCGAGATCGGCACGGCCGGCGGCGCCACCCCGGGGCGGCTGAGCATCGATGCCGGCGCGCAGCTGCGCGGTGCGGGCGTGGTGGGCGGCGCGGTGAGCCTCGCCGGCACCGTCCTGGCCGAGGGCCGCCTCAGCCTGACCGGCGCCGTCTCCGGGGACGGCACGCTGGAGATCGGCGGCGGCGCGACGCTCGACCTGTCATACGGCAGCGTGGCGGGCGGCCTCTCCATCGGTTTTCTCGGCGGCGGCGGGCTGCTCGCGGCACCGCTATCCGGCCTGCCCGCCATCATCTCCGGCTTCACGCCGGGCGAGACGATCGATGTCGGCCAGAGCATCACCACGGCCAGCTACAGCCCGACCGGCTCCGGCACCGGCCTGCTGACGCTGCTCGATGCCGGCAGCCCAGTCGGCACGCTCAGCCTCGCCGGCAGCTATGCCGGCGCGGTGTTCCAGGCGGCCGGCCAGGCGGTCACGCTGGCCACGCCGCCGGCCTGCTACGCCGCCGGCACACGCATCCTCACCCCGCGCGGCGAAATCGCCGTCGAGGCGCTGCGGCCGGGCGACCTGGTGGTGACGCTGGCCGGCACGGCGGGCCTGCGCGCGGTGGCATGGACCGGGCGCCGGCGCATCGAGCTGGGCCGCCATCCCGACCCGGCGGCGGTGGCGCCGGTGCGCGTGCTCGCCGGTGCCTTCGCCCCCGGCGTGCCGCATCGCGACCTGCTGCTTTCGCCCGATCACGCCGTGTTCGCCGCCGGCCTGCTGGTGCCGATCGGCCGCCTGGTCAACGGCGCCACCATCCGGCGCGACGAGACGGGCCCGACCGTGACCTACGTGCATGTCGAGCTCGCGCGGCACGATCTCCTGCTCGCCGAGGGGCTGCCGGCGGAGAGCTATCTCGACACCGGCAACCGTGACGGCTTCGAGGCGGGCGGGCCGCGCCCGCCCGGGCGCCGCAGGCCGGCGAGCTGGGCGCGCGATGGCTGCCTTCCCCTCACCCAGGCCGGGCCGGCCGTCATCGCCCTGCGCCAGCGCCTGCGCGCGCGGGCCATCGCGCTGGGCTGGCGGCGGGCCGACGCGCCGGCGCTGCGGGTGATGGCGGG
>JAGXAV010000515.1 GCA_018971455.1 Rhodospirillales bacterium | reverse complement strand
CGCCATGCCGGCCGATGCGGTCGATGTCGTCATCGTCGTCGATGGCGGCAGCCGCGATCGCACGGTCGACGTGGCGCAGGCGCATGGCGCCGTCGTGGTGGTGCAGCAACGCCGCGGCTATGGCGCCGCCTGCGCCGAAGGGGCCGCCGAGGCCCGCCGGCGGGGGGCGGGCCTGCTCGCGTTCCTCGATGGCGATGGCGGCGACGATCCGCGGGAGATTCCCGTGCTGCTCGCCCCGCTTCTCGACGGCAGCAGCGATTTCGTCATCGGCTCGCGCACCCGCGGGGTTCGCGAGCGCGGCAGCATGGGGCCGCACCAGGTGCTCGCCGGCCGCGCCATCGGCGCGCTGACGGGGCTGCTCTACGGCGTGCGCTACACCGACATGGCCGCCCTGCGCGCCATCGGCGCCGACACGCTCGACCGGCTCGGCCTGCGCGAGATGACCTATGGCTGGAACCTGGAAATGCAGATGCGCGCCGCCCAGCTCGGCTTGCGGATCCGCGAGATACCGGTCTCGCACGCCCGGCGCATCGCCGGCCGCTCGAAGGTCGCGGGCACGCTGCGCGGCACACTGAAGGCCGGCAGCCGCATCATCGCCACCTTCTGGCGGGTGGCGCGCAGCCCGCGTTAGGTAGGTGGCCGGCGGATGAGGTCGGCCCCCTTTTCGGCGATCATCAAGGTGGTGGCATAGGTATTTGCCGATGGCATGCTCGGCATGATCGACGCGTCGACCACGCGCAAGCCCTGCATCCCGTGCACCAGCAGCGTGTCACCCACCACCGCACTCGGATCCGTCGCCGGACCCATGCGCGCCGTGCCGATGAGATGGTAGCACGTCGAGCCGTTGGCGCGCGCGAAGTCGAGCATTTCATCGTCGCTCTGCACCTGCGGCCCCGGCAGCGTCTCGCTCTCCACGAACGGGGCGAGTTCCGGGGTGGACAGCATGCGCCGCACCAGGCGCATGCCACCGATCGTCACCCGCCGGTCGATCGGATCGGACAGGTAGTTGGGCTGGATCTCGGGATCAACGAACACGTCGCGCGAGCGCGCCCGCACATGTCCGGTGCTCTCCGGGCGATGCGGCCAGGCGCCCGCGGTGAAACCCGGATAATCGTCGAGCACGTAGGTGGCACCCTGCTTGTAGCTGCCCGGCGTGAAGACGCATTGCAGGTCCGGCGCGTCCAGCCCGTCGAAGGATTTCCAGAACACATGCACCTGCGACGGCGCGACGGCCAGGATGCTCGGCCGGCTGGTCAGCCAGCGCGCGACCTGCAGGCCGAGGCGCGGTCCGCGCGACAATTCATTGAGCGTCTGCACGCCGTCCTTCGCCCGCACCACGTTGCGCACGGCGTAGTGATCGCGGAAATTCTCCCCCACGCCGGCCAGCGCGTGCACCACCTCCACGCCGAGCGATTGCAGCAACGGCGCCGGACCGACGCCCGAGACCTGCAACAGCCGCGCGGTGTTGACGGTGCCGGCGCAAAGAATCACCTCGCGCCGCGCCCGCACCTCGCGCGGCACCCCGCCGGGCGCGTTGAGGTAGCGAATGCCGACCGCCCGCCTGCCCTCGAAGACGATCGCGCTCGCCCGCGCCGTGGTGCGCACATCGAGGTTGGGGCGCGCCATCGCCGGCTTGAGAAAGGCCCGTGCGGCACTCACGCGCCGCCCGCGGTGGATCGCCCGCTGGAAATAGCCGACGCCCGCCTGGTCGCCGCTGTTGTAATCCGGGTTGCGCGGAATGCCGAGGCCGATCACGCCGGCGATGAAGGCCTCCGAGGCGGGATGGATCCAATCCATGTCGGTGATCGGAATGCCGCCCTCGCGTCCGCGCACCGCGTCATCGCCGAAGCCGATGCGCCGTTCGCTGCGGCGCAGATAGGGCAGCATGTCCGCATACCCCCAGCCGCGATTGCCGCGCTGCGCCCAGCTGTCCAGATCGGCCGGCTGGCCGCGATTGTAGATCATGCCGTTGATCGAGCTGGAGCCGCCGAGCGTGCGCCCCTGTGTGGTGGCGATCGCCCGCCCGCCGGTATTGGCGGTCGGCTCGGTCTTGAACTGCCAGGTGCAGGAGGGATCGAACAAGGTCTTGATGAAGCCGGCCGGGATATGGATGTAGGGGTTGCGGTCAGGCGGCCCGGCCTCCAGCACACATACGCTGACCGCCGGATCATCGGTCAGCCGGTTGGCCAGCACGGAGCCCGCCGCACCCGCGCCGACGATGACATAGTCGAAGGTATCCACTGCGGCGTTCATGATCGTCCCGGGCCGGTCTGTCGGCTGGATGGCAAGGCGGCAATGATCGCCGCGGCAACCTCGGCGGTGCCGGCCGTGCCGCCGAGATCGCGCGTGC
>JAGXAV010000514.1 GCA_018971455.1 Rhodospirillales bacterium | reverse complement strand
GCGGGCGCGCCGAACTGCCAGTTGCCCCGGCCCGCCGCGTCCGTTTCGAGCAGGATTTCGGGATGCAGCAGCACGATCTGGGCGATCTCAATGCGCCCGGCGAGCAGCGGCAGCAGGGAGAGCTGCACCACCGCCTGGTCGAGCCGCACCATGTCGGGCCGCGAGCCGTTCGGCGCATTGGCCAGCCGCACATCATCGGCCACCAGCGTCGGCGAAAGGGCGAAGGAAATGGCCAGCTTGCCGCCGATGGTCAGCCGGCGGCCGATCGCCTGCTGCACCGCCGCCTCGATGCGCGGCTTGTAGGCGTTGGGATCGATGGTGGCCATCGCCACCAGAAGCACCAGCACCGGCAGCAGCACCACGGCGAGCGCGATGCCGCCGAACCAGTAGAGCCTGCGGCGATCGACGGGGCGGCGGCGACGGCGGGGAATGGGTGGCATGGGGACGTCCGGATGACGCACCTGTTTAGAGCAATTCCACGCCGGCATGGAACCGGCCGGCGCATCGGCGGCGGCTCAGTGGCGCGACGGCTTGGCGGTGGCGGGCGCGGTGAAGCCGAGGGCGCGAAAGCTCTCGCGCATATGCGGCGGCAGCGGCGCCTCGACGCGCAGGCGGAAGCCGGCCGGATGGGGGAATTCCAGCCGCCGGGCATGCAGGTGCAGCTGCTCGGGAAAACCATCCACGATGGCGGTATTGCGGCCCTCATGTTCGCGGCCATAGGCGACATCGCCCAGGATCGGCGCGCCGATCGCGGCGCAATGCACCCGCAGCTGATGCGTGCGCCCGGTCAGCGGGCGCAGTTCGAGCCAGGCGAGCTTGCGCGCGGCGTGATCCAGCGTGCTGAAATCGGTGATCGAGTGGGCCACATCGGTGTCGTAGGGGCCGGCAACCGCGGCACGCTCGCCGCGGAACCCATCGACGCGCACGAGGTTCAGCTCGATGCGCCCCTGTGGCGGCACCGGGCGGCCGACGACGATCGCCCAGTAGGTCTTCGCCACCGCCCGGCCCCGGAACGCGGCGGCGAGCTTGGCCGCGACCCCCGGCGTGCGCGCCACCACCAGCACGCCCGAGGTGTCGCGATCGAGCCGGTGCACCAGGCGCGGCCGGTCGGGCGCGCCGAAGCGCAGCCCGTCGAGCAATCCGTCGAGATGGCGGGTGATGCCGGGTCCGCCCTGACTCGGCAGGCCAGGCGGCTTGTTCAGCACGATGACCTGCTCGTCGCGGTAGAGCACCATGCGCTCGAGCTCCTTCTGCTCGCGCGCCTCGAGCACCGGAACCGGCCTGGGGCCCTTCGGTGCGGGCGGCATCGGCGGAATGCGGACCGACTGCCCGGCCTCCAGCCGCGTCGCCGCCTCGGCCCGCTTGCCGTCCACCCGCACCTGCCCGGTGCGGCAGAATTTCTGGATCGCCGCCTGGGTCAGGCCGGGGAAATGGCGGCGCAGCCAACGGTCGAGCCGGATTTCGGCCTCGTCGGCGCTGACCTCCCTGGTGGTGACGCTCATCAACGACGCTCCTGGCATCAACGGCGCTCCTGGCGCAGCCGGGCCCAATAGGCCAGGCGCTTGGCGATCTCGCGCTCGAAGCCGCGCGGGCGGGGATGGTAGAATTCCTGCCGGGCGAGGCCGTCGGGGAAATAATCCTGGCCCGAAAAACCGTCCTCGGCATCGTGGTCATAGGCGTAGCCGGCGCCGTAGCCGAGCTCCTTCATCAGCCTGGTCGGCGCGTTGAGGATATGCGCCGGCGGCATCAGGCTGCCGGTGGCGGCGGCCGCGCGGCGAGCCTGGCCGAGGGCGGAATAGAGCGCGTTCGATTTCGGCGCGGTCCCGAGATAGACCACCGCCTGGGCGATGGCCAGCTCGCCCTCCGGGCTGCCGAGCCGCTCATAGGCCTCCCACGCGGCCAGCGCCTGGGGCAGGGCCTGCGGATCGGCCATCCCGACATCCTCGCTGGCGAAGCGCACGAGGCGACGGGCAATGAAGCGCGGATCCTCACCGCCGGCCAGCATGCGCGAATACCAGTACAGCGCCGCATCGGCATCCGAGCCGCGCAGCGCCTTATGGAGGGCGGAAATGAGGTTGTAGTGCTCCTCGCGGTCCTTGTCGTAGAGCGCCGCCCGCCGGGCGAGCAGATCGGACAGGGCGGCGGTGTCGAGCGGCCGGGTGTCGGGCGGCAGGGCGGCGAGCTGCTCGGCCATGTTGAGCAGGTAGCGCCCGTCGCCATCGGCCATGGCGCGCAGGCTGGCGCGCGCCTCGGCGTCGAGCGGCAATGGATGATCCGCCTCGGCGCGGGCGAGCAGGGTATCCAGCGCCGCATCATCCAGCCGGCGCAGCACCAGCACCTGGCAGCGCGA
>JAGXAV010000513.1 GCA_018971455.1 Rhodospirillales bacterium | reverse complement strand
GGCCTCGGCGAGCAGCCCGCGCAGATGCCGCCAGACGCGCTGCTGCTCGGCCATCAGCGCGCGGGCGCGGGCCTCGACCTCGGCGAGCTGCTGGGCCGGCGTGCGCCCGTCCGCCGACGGCGTGGTGATGCCGGCCTTGGCCTGGCCGATCAGCCCGGCGACGCGCACCGAATAGAATTCGTCGAGATTGCCGGCGGAGATCGAGACGAAGCGCAGCCGTTCGAGCAGCGGGTGGCGGGTGTTCTCCGCCTCCTCCACGACACGGTGGTTGAAATCGAGCCAGGACAGCTCGCGGTTGAGGAAGCGCTGCGGGTTGTCGCGGCCGATGGCGGACGAGGCGCCCGCCTGTCCGGCCGGCGTCGGAAGCGGCATGTCGGGGCTGTTCACTGGGCTGGTCCTGCGCGCATGGCCCAATCTACAGCAATCGGGCCGCCGCCGGGGAGGGTGCGCGGTCCTTCTGCATCAAAACGTCATCCAGGCCCGCCTCGTGCGCCTCGCCTGCCTCGTCCAGCACGGCGTCCGCCTCGCCGAGTCCGGCCACCACCGCGCTGGCCAGGGCCCGGCTGACGCTGCGCCCCGCCGCCAGCGCCAGGTGGTCGAGCCGCGCCGCTGCCTCGCGCAGCGCCGCCGGCGTGCGGGGCAGGCGCAGCAGGAGGAACTCCTGCACCGCCTCGCTCACGGCCAGCTGCCGCTCGGCCAGCAGGCGGGCGAGCAGGGCGCGCAGCAATTCCTCCTCCGCCGGCTCGATCGCCACCGCCGGCATGGCGCGCAGCCGGCTGGCGAGGTCGGCCAGCGCCACCGGCCAGCGCGCCGGCGGGGTGCGGGCGGCGAGCAGCACGGTGTGCCCGGCCTCGGCGGCGGCGTTCAGCATGTGCAGCAGGGCCGCTTCCGGGGCCGCGTCGGCGTCGTCGATGGCGAGCGGCCCGCCCGGCATGGCGAAGCGCAGCCCGGGGCCGTCGAGCAGGGTCGCGCCCTGGCGGATCGCCCAGATGTGCAGCAGATGCGTCTTGCCGAGGCCCGCCGGGCCGTGCAGCGCCAGCTGGCCGGGCGGCCAGCCCGCCGGCCGGGCGAGCCAGGCCCGCGCCGCCGCGTTGGAGGGCGCGTCGAGGAAATCCGCCTCGCCCAGCGCGCCGTGATGGACGAAGGGCAGGGCAAGCTGGCGCAGGCTCATCCCCGCCGCACCGCGCGCGCGACATAGGCGGCGCCCGAGAGGAAGGTGCTGAGGCCGACCACCCAGGTCAGCACCGTCAGGATGCGCGGCGCGGTCAGCCCGTGCGCGGCCATCAGCAGCGCGGCAGCGACCAGCACGATCTGCAGCGCTGTGTTGAGCTTGGAGATGCGCAGCGGGCGGATGGCCGGACGCTGGCCGAGCACGGCCAGCACCAGCACGCCGCCGACGATCACCGCGTCGCGGAACACCACCAGGATGGCCAGCCAGTCCGGCAGCACCCGCACCGCGGCCAGGGTGACGTACATGGTGACCAGCAGCGCCTTGTCGGCCACCGGGTCGAGCAGCGCGCCGAGGGCGCTGGTGCCGCGCCGGCGGGCCAGCCAGCCATCGACGGCGTCGGACAGCCCGGCCAGCACGAAGAGCAGGAAGGCGATGGCAAAATCGCCCCGCAGCACCAGCCATACCGCCAGCGGCACGGCGCAGAGCCGGCCGAAGGTGATGATGTTCGGCAGCGTCAGCGGCCCGGCATCGGTGATCGGGGCGATGCGGGCGCCGTCAGGCATGCCGCCGCCGGCCACCGATTGCGCGGCGCCGGCTCCTATGGTTGTTTGCCGCGCCTTCCGGCCGCAGCGCCGCTCCCGGCCTCATCGTTCCACCGCCCTGGTCCTTGCGATCGCGGCCATTATACATCGAGGGCTGCCATGGCCAGCATGACGTATCGCGCCGCCGGCGTTGACATCGACGCAGGCGATGCGCTGGTCGAGCGCATCAAGCCGCTGGCCCGCGCCACGGCGCGCCCGGGCGTGATGGGGGGCCTGGGCGGATTCGGCGCGCTGTTCGACCTCAAGGCGGCCGGCTACACCGATCCGGTGCTGGTATCCGCCACCGACGGTGTCGGCACCAAGCTCAAGATCGCCATCGATACCGGGCTGCATGACACGGTCGGGATCGATCTGGTGGCCATGTGCGTCAACGACCTCGTCGTGCAGGGGGCCGAGCCGCTCTTCTTCCTCGACTACTTCGCCACCGGCCGACTCGACGTGGCGCAGGCCGGCCGCGTGGTGGCGGGCATCGCCGAGGGCTGCCGGCTGGCCGGGTGCGCGCTGGTCGGCGGCGAGACCGCCGAAATGCCCGGCATGTATGCCCAGGGCGATTACGACCTCGCCGGCTTCGCCGTCGGC
>JAGXAV010000512.1 GCA_018971455.1 Rhodospirillales bacterium | reverse complement strand
TATACGTTCCCGGCGCGGTTACGAGAGCAGGGCTCGAGCCAGCGGGGTCCCAGGTGAATGTCGGTGACGCCAGCGCCGGCAGACTGCCAGCCACCAGCATCGCAGCCCCCACCATGACCCCCTTGGCCGCCACGAACTTCGAGGCGCGTCCCCGAAGAATACCAATGTCGCTCATAGCCCACCCCTTTTCCGCAATCGCGTTGTCCTGAGCCACGCCACACGCACCGGCAAGCCCTCTGACCCCAACAAAAGCAAACCCCATGCCAGACCACCAACTTATTGAAATACCTAAATTCTGTCTTTACTGCGAGGGGTCGGTGTAAAATTTTCCGACACGTCTCGCGTCCCTCCGCCGCTGACCACCCCGTTCGTGTCGGAAAACTTAACACTTTCGCCCCACCATGGCGGCCGAAGGTTGCAACCAGGCCCCCTTATGGTCCACCACATGCCATTGATCGCCCGCCGGGAGGAGCCATGACCACCCCGCGTTTCGCCTACGCCCCCGCCTTCGACCGCAATATCGGCTGGCTCACCGAATGGGAGCAGCAGGCCCTGCGCGCCCGGCGCGTCGCCATCGCCGGCATGGGCGGCGTCGGCGGCGTGCACCTGCTCAGCCTCGCCCGCCTCGGCATCGGCCGCTTCACGATCGCCGACCTCGATACCTTCGACATCGTCAATTTCAACCGCCAGTTCGGCGCCTTCACCTCCACCCTCGGCCGCCCCAAGGTCGAGGTGCTGGCCGAGATGGCCCGCGACATCAATCCCGAGCTGGATATCCGCAGCTTCCCCCACGGCGTGCAGCCCGACACGGTGGACGCCTTCCTCGACGGTGTTGATCTCTACGTGGACGGGTTCGACTTCTTCGCGCTCGACATCCGCCGCAAGGTCTTCGCCCGCTGCCGCGAACTCGGCATTCCCGCCGTCACCGCCGCCCCCATCGGCATGGGCACCGGCTTCCTCATCTTCACCCCCGATGGCATGAGCTTCGACGATTATTTCCGCCTCGAGGGGCAGAACGACGCCGAGCAGTACCTCCGCTTTCTGGTCGGCTTCACCCCGCGCGGCCTGCACCGCCCCTATCTGGTGGACGAGAGCCGGGTCGATCTCGCCGGCCAGCGCGGCCCCTCCACCGTGGCGGCGTGCGACCTCTGCGCCGGCGTCGTCGCCGTCGCCGCGGTCAAGCTGCTGCTCAACCGCGGCGGCGTGAAACCCGCCCCCTACCACCACCATTACGACGCCTATGCCGGCCGCCTCGTCGTCAGCAAGCTGCGCTGGGGCAATGACGGGCCGCTGCAAAGGCTGAAACTCGCCATCGGCCGGCGCATGTTCGCCGCCATGTCCGCCCGCGCCGCGCCGCCCGCGCCGAGCCACGCGCCGCTCGACGCGCTCGATGAAATCCTCACCGCCGCGCGCTGGGCGCCGAGCGGCGACAACACCCAGCCCTGGCGCTTCGAACGCCTCGGCGATGACAGCGTGCGCATCCGCATCGCCCTCAGCCACGCCCGCAACATCTACGAATACCGCGACGGCGAACCCACGCTGCTCGCCGCCGGCATCCTGCTCGAAAGCCTGCGCATCGCCGCCTCCGGCTGGCAGCGCGCCATGGCCTGGGAGACCGAGGCACAGAGCGACACCACCCTCACCCTGCGCGCCAGTTTCCGCCCGTCGCGCCGCGTGCTCGCCGATCCGCTGCTCGCCGAACTGCCGCTGCGCTCGGTCAACCGGCGCGCCTATCGCACCCGCAAGCTGCGCGAGAACGAGCGGGCGGCCCTGCGCATCGCCGCCGGCGAGGATGTCGTGCTCGAATTCCAGGAATCCGTCGCGGCACGCTGGAACGTCGCCCGCCTCGCCGCCCGCGCCACCGATATCCGCCTGCGCGCGCCCGAAGCATGGCCCGTGCACCGCAATGTCATTGATTGGGACCGTCGGCACAGCCCCGACGGCATCCCCGCCAAGGCTATCGGCGTAAATCCAGCAACCCGCCGCCTGATGCGCTGGGCCATGCAGAGCTGGTCCCGCCTCAGCGGCCTCAATCGCCTCGGCGCCACTCTGACCACCGCCATCGAGATGGATTGCCTGCCGATCCTACGCAGCGCCGCGACGTTCAGTATTCGGCTGGCGCCCGCACAAGACACGCGAGTGAATCGCACCAGACAGGTGCTGGAAGCCGGCCAGGCCTTGCAGCGCGTCTGGCTGACCGCCCACAGGCTCGGGCTGGCCATCCAACCAGCCCTGGCAACCCTGATCTTCGCCAATTATGGAGAGACCGGCTCGATTTTCACGACCGAGATGCCCCTGCGCCGCAAGGCCGCCCGGCTGGCGACCGCGTTCGATCGCGCTTTCGCGGCAAAGC
>JAGXAV010000511.1 GCA_018971455.1 Rhodospirillales bacterium | reverse complement strand
GGGGCCGGACGCGGCGCGGGCGATGCTCGCGGCGCCGTAGGTCAGCGCCCCCTCAGCTCAGCCCGCCGCGCGCGGCCACCGGCCAGAGGCATTCCACGCGGCCGCCGCGCACGCCGACATACCAGTCGTAGCGGTCCACCGTGGGGTCGCAATGGCCGGGCACCAGGCGCAGCTTCTCGCCGAGTTTCGGCCCGGCGATGGCGGGGTCGAATTCGAGCTTGCCGTGCTCGTCGCTGGCCCCGGTGTAGCGCAGTTCCGGACGCTGCCAGATGGTCGGCAGGCCGCTATCGACCGCGACCGCCTTGTGCCCGGCATCGACCACGGCCAGGCCGGGACGGACCGCGCTCATCACGCCCGCGAGGACGAACAGCGCGTGGGCGAAGCCGCTCACCGGGCGGCCCGCCGCGTCGAGATTGCGGGCGTAGTCGGCATCCATGAAGCAATAGCTGCCGGCCTGGATTTCGGTATAGACGCCGGACTCCGCCTCGAACTCGAAGGTGCCGGTGCCGGCGCCGCCGATGATCGGGCAGGCGATGCCCTGCTGGCGCAGCATGTCCACCGTGCGCCGGCAGGACTCGGCGGCGGCGGAAATGGCGGCGCGGCGGTCCTCGCGCTTGCGGATGTGCTGGGCGCTGCCGTGATAGGCCTGCAATCCGCCGAAACGCAGATGCGGGCTCGCCTCGATGCGCTGGGCGAGCTCGACCGCCGCCGAGCCGGGCGCGACCCCGCAGCGGCTCATGCCGACATCGATCTCGACGAGGACCGAGAGGACGATTCCGGCCTCGCTGGCGGCGGCCTCCATGGCGTCGATCTGGGCGGCGTCGTCGGCGCAGACGGCGATGCGGGTGATGCGCGCCAGCGCCGCGAGGCGGGCGAGCTTCGCCGGATCGACCACCTGGTTGCTGACCAGGATGTCCGCCACCCCGCCCCAGGCGAGGATCTCGGCCTCGGCGACCTTCTGCACGCATTGGCCGACGGCGCCGCGGGCGATCTGCTGATGGGCGATGACCGGCGATTTATGCGTCTTGGCGTGCGCCCGCAGCTTCGCCCCGGTACCGGCGAGATGGGCCGCCATGCGGTCGAGATTGGCCTCGAAGGCATCGAGGTCGAGCAGCAGGGCGGGCGTGTCGATCTCGCTCTCGTGCATGCCGGGGCGGGCGGGGGGAGGTTGCAGCATCGGGCGTGTCTTTCCGGATGGAGGCGTGGGCGGCGAGTGTCGCCGCGCCGGCGGCTGCCCGCAACCCGCGCTATGGCCAAGCGAAGGGCGTCTGTGGCATGACACCGCCATGAGCGAGACCCGAAGCGCCTCCGCCCCGCACAGCCACGTCTTCCTCGGCGCCGATCACGCGCGCAGCGAGCGGCGCACCTGGGCGGTGATCTGGCTGTGCACGGCGATGATGATCGGCGAGGTCGTCGGCGGTCTGGTGTTCGGCTCCATCGCACTGGTCGCCGACGGGATGCACATGAGCACCCATGCCGGCGCGCTGCTGCTCGCGGCCCTGGCCTACAGCTATGCCCGCCGCCATGCCGAGGACCCGCGCTTCAGCTTCGGCACCGGCAAGCTGGGCGACCTCGCGGGGTTCACCAGCGCCATCATCCTGGCGATGATCGCGCTGCTGATCGGCTATGAATCGGTCAGCCGCTTCCTGGCGCCGGTGCCGATCCACTTCGCCCAGGCGATCCCGATCGCGGTGCTCGGCCTCATCGTCAACATTGCCAGCGCCTGGCTGCTCGCCGGCGGCGAGCACCACCACCACGGCCCGCGCGCCCATGGGCCGCATGACCATGCGCATGATCACGATCACGATCACGACCATGATCATGGGCATGATCACGGCCATGGGCATCGGCACCACGCCGCGCATCGCGACAACAACATGCGCGCGGCCGTCATGCACGTGCTGGGCGATGCGGCGGTCTCCGTGCTGGTCATCGCCGGGCTGCTGCTGGCGCGCGCCTTCGGCTGGCTGTGGATGGACCCGCTGGCCGGTATCGTCGGCGCCGGCGTCATCGCCAGCTGGTCGTACGGGCTGATCCGCGACACCGGGGCGATCCTGCTCGACATCAATCCGGATCCGCACATGGCCGAGCGCGTGCGCGCGGCGATCGAGAGCGACGGCGACCGCGTGGCCGATCTGCATCTGTGGCGGCTCGGCCCGGGCCATCTCGGCGCCATCATCGCCGTGAGCTCGGCGCAGGGCCACGGGCCGGGGCACTACCACGCGCGCCTCGCCGGCTTCACCGGCCTGTCGCACGTGACGATCGAGGTCACGCGCGCGTAGCCGGCCTACCGGCCGCCGCCGGCGCCGAGCAGGGGCAGCGCCGCGGCCAGCGCCGCCTCGACGGTGAGGGATGCC
>JAGXAV010000023.1 GCA_018971455.1 Rhodospirillales bacterium | reverse complement strand
AACAGCGAGGATATCGACCGGCTGGCGCTGGAGGCGGCGCCGGACATCGCCGCGATGCAGGGCTGGCGCCACGAATTGTTCGGCGCCGACGCGCAGGCGCTGAAGGCCGGCGCGCTCGCCCTCGGCGTGGATGGACGCAAGGTCAAGCTCCTGCGCCTCTAGCGCCGCGCCGAGTCTTATCCCCGGTATCCACAGAAATCGCGCCTGCCCCTGCGCGGCCGGCCGCCCTATGGTGGGGGCGCCCATGAACACCATCGATCCCTCGACACCGCTGCTCGGCCTGTCGCAGCGCCTTCCGCCCAGCAACATGCAGGCCGAGCAGGCGCTGCTCGGCGCCCTGCTCTCCAACAACAAGGCCTATGAGCGGGTCAGTGAGTTCCTCACCTGGGACCATTTCACCGACCCCATTCACGGCCGCATCTATGCTGCCATTGCCCGCCGCATCGAGGCCGGGCAGCTCGCCGACGTAGTGACGTTGAAGGGCGAGTTCGAGCATTCGGGCGTGCTCGCCGAGGTGGGGGGCACCGCCTATCTCGCGCAGCTCCTGTCGGCGATGGTCGGCATCATCAATGCCGGCGAGTACGGCCGCGCCATCTACGATGCCTGGGTGCGGCGCCAGCTGATCGATATCGGGGAGGTCGTGGTCAACAACGCCTTCGGCGCCGAGCCCGAGCTCGACGGCCTGAAGCAGGTCGAGGCGGCCGAGCAGGCGCTGTTCGACCTCGCGGCCAAGGGCGGCAGCGATCGCGGCTTCATGGCGTTCAAGGACGCGCTGATCGAGGCGATCGGGGCCGCCGAGCGGGCCTTTCACCGCGCCGGCGGGGTCTCCGGCCTGTCCACCGGGCTGCGCGATCTCGACAAGAAACTCGGCGGCCTGCACAAATCCGACCTGCTGATCCTGGCCGGCCGCCCCGGCATGGGCAAGACCGCGCTGGCCACAAAGATCGCCTTCGGCGCCGCGCGCGCGCTGGTGGACGAGGCCCGCGCCGAGGATCCGCTTGCGGTCGCCAAATCCTCGATTGCCATCTTTTCGCTGGAAATGAGCGCGGAGCAGCTTGCCACCCGCCTGCTGTCCGAGGAAGCGCGCATTTCGGGCGATCACATCCGCCGCGGCGAAATCGGCCAGAAGGAATTCGACCGCTTCGTTCAGGTGAGCCGCGATATCAGCGCCCTGCCGCTGCATATCGACGACACGCCGGCGATCACCCTCTCGGCGATGCGCACGCGCTGCCGCCGCCTCAAGCGCACCCAGGGCCTGGCGCTGATCGTCGTCGACTACCTCCAGCTGATGCGCCCGGCGGCCGGCACGCGGCCGGAGAACCGGGTGCAGGAGATCAGTGCCATCACCCAGGGGCTGAAGGCCCTCGCCAAGGAGCTGGAGGTGCCGGTGATCGCGCTCTCCCAGCTCTCCCGCCAGGTGGAGAGCCGCGAGGACAAGCGCCCGCAGCTCTCCGACCTGCGCGAATCGGGCTCGATCGAGCAGGATGCCGACGTGGTGATGTTCGTCTATCGCGACGAATACTACCTCCAGCAGCGCGCGCCCAAGCAGATCGGCTTCGACAATGACGAGAAATTCCATACCGCGGTGGAGAAATGGCAGCGCGACATGGAACAGGTCCATAACCGCGCCGAGCTGCTGATCGAGAAGCAGCGCCACGGGCCGACCGGCAAGATCGATCTGTTCTTCGAGGGCGAATACACCCGTTTCGCCGATATCGACCTGCACCATGGCGGGCATGAGGCCGACTGACCCCGCCGTTCTGGAGATCGATCTCGCGGCGATCGCCGCCAACTGGCGGGCGCTGGCCGCCCGCCATCCGGGCGGCGCCGTCGCCGGCGTGGTCAAGGCGGATGCCTACGGGCTGGGGGCGGCACAGGTGGCGCCCGCCCTGCACGCGGCGGGCTGCCGGCACTTCTTCACCGCCCACCTGGCCGAGGCGCTGGCCATCCGCCCGCTGCTGCCCGGTGCGATGCTCGGCGTGCTGAACGGGCTGTTGCCGGGCGATGAGGCGCTGTGCGCGGAGCACGGCATCACGCCGGCGCTCGGCTCGCTGGACGAGATCGCCCGCTGGACGGCCACGGCCCAGGCCGCCGGGCGCCGGCTGCCGGCGCTGCTGCATGTCGATACCGGCATGAACAGGCTCGGGCTCGATGCCGCCGCCATCGCCGCCCTGGCCGCCGATCCGCGGCCGCTTGCCGGGCTCGAGCTGCACTACGTCATGACCCATCTGGTCGCCGCCGAGATCGCCGACGATCTGCACAATGCCGCCCAACGCGCCCGCTTTGCCGCCGCCTGCGCGAGGTTGCCGGCGGCCCCGCGGAGCCTGGCCAATTCCTCCGGCATCTTCCTCGGGCCCGATTTCGCCTCCGACCTCGCCCGGCCGGGGGCAGCGCTGTACGGCATCAACCCGACGCCCGGGATGCCCAACCCGATGCGCCCGGCGGTGCGGCTGCGCGCGCGCGTGCTCCAGACGCGCATGCTCGCGCCGGGCGAGAGCGTCGGCTACAACGCCACCTGGGGGGCGACCCGGGCGAGCCGTATCGCCGTGGTCGGCGTGGGTTATGCCGATGGCTGGCTGCGCAGCCAGTCCGGCCGCGGCCATGCCGTCTTTGACGGCGCCCCCGCCCCGCTGGTAGGGCGTGTGTCCATGGACCTCGTCACCTACGACGTCACCGACCTGCCCCGCCTCGGCGTCGGCGACTGGCTCGACCTCATCGACCACGCGGATCGCACGCCCGACGCGGTGGCCGAGGCCGCCCGCACCAATGGCTACGAGGTCCTGACCTCGCTCGGCCGGCGCTACCGGCGAGTCTACCGGGCGTGACGGCGAGGCAGCGGTGAACGCGATCCTGGATGCCCTCGCCCTGACCGGGCGTGCCGTGATCGGCGCCTTCCGCGCCACCGGCCGGCTCGCGCTGTTCGCGCTGTCCGGCCTGTCGCATCTCCTGCGGCCGCCTTTCTACGGGCGGATGTTCCTGCGGGCTTTCGTCGAAATCGCCTATTTCAGCCTGCCGGTGGTGGCGCTGACGGCGGTGTTCACCGGCATGGTGCTGGCGCTGCAATCGGCCACCGGCCTGTCGCGCTTTTCGATCGAGAGCGCGGTGGCCTCGCTGGTGGTGCTCTCGGTCACGCGCGAGCTCGGGCCCGTGCTGGCCGGGCTGATGGTCGCCGGGCGGGTCGGCGCGGCGATGGCCGCCGAGCTGGGCACCATGCGCGTCACCGACCAGATCGACGCGCTGGCCACGCTCTCGACCAACCCGATGAAATATCTGGTGGCCCCCCGGCTGCTGGCCGGCATCATCGCCCTGCCACTGCTGGTGGTGGTGGCCGATCTGCTCGGCGTGCTCGGCGGCTTCATCATCGCCACCCTCAAGCTCGGCTTCAATCCGGGCATCTACCTCGCCAACACGGTCGATTTCGTGCAGACCGGCGATGTCGTCTCCGGCTTGGTGAAGGCTGCGGTGTTCGGCTTCCTGATCGTGCTGATGGGCTGCTATCACGGCTATAACAGCCGCGGCGGCGCCCAGGGCGTGGGCTCGGCGACCACCTCGGCGGTGGTGGCGGCCAGCGTGCTGATCCTCGCCTTCGACTATGTGCTCACGGAACTCTTTTTCGCCCGATGAGCGGCAGCGAGCGGCTCCTTGACCCAAGCGGCAGCGAGCAGAGCGAGCGCGAGCGATGGCTTGACCCAAGCGGCAGCGAGCACAGCGAGCGCGAGCGATGCCTGATCTAGCCACGCCGAAGATCCGCTTGCGGGGCCTGACCAAGCGCTTCGGCGACAAGCAGGTGCTCGACGGCATCGACCTCGACGTCATGCCGCAGACCTCGATGGTGGTCATCGGCGGCTCGGGGTCCGGCAAGTCGGTGCTGATCAAGTGCATCCTCGGGCTGATCGAGCCCGATGAGGGGGCCATCGAGATCGACGGGCAGGACGTGCTGAAGCTCGACCGGCGGGGGCGCGAGGCGGCCGCCGCCCGCATCGGCATGCTGTTCCAGAACGGCGCCCTGTTCGACAGCCTGCCAGTCTGGGAGAACGTCGCCTTCGGGCTGCTCGCCCGCCACAAGGCCAGCCGCGCCGAGGCGCGGGCGCGGGCCGGCGACATTCTCGCCCAGGTCGGCCTGGCCGCCAGCGTCGGCGAGTTGTCGCCGTCGGAACTTTCGGGCGGCATGCAGAAGCGCGTCGGCCTCGCCCGCGCCATCGCCGCCCGGCCCGATATCCTCTTCTTCGACGAGCCGACCACCGGTCTGGACCCCATCATGGGCGCGGTGATCGACGGGCTGATCGTGGATTGCGTGAAGAAGCTCGGCAGCACGGCCATCGCGATCACGCACGACATGGCGAGCGCCCGGCGCATCGGCGACCGCGCGGCGATGATCCACAAGGGCCGGATCATCTGGGAGGGCGCGGCGGCGGACCTCATGGACAGCGGCAATCCGATGGTGGACCAGTTCACCCATGGCCGCCGCGAGGGGCCGATCGAAATGGAATTGCGGAAATAGCGGTGGCCCGCCATCCGATCCCCGAACTCCTGACCCCGCGGCTGCGCCTGCGCGCCTTCAGGGCGGGGGATGCGCCGGACTTCCACGCCGCCTACGGCGATGCGGAGACGATGCGCTACTGGGACCATGCGCCCTCGCCCAGCGTCGTGCGCACCGAGCGCTATATCAGCCACTGGGCGCAACCCTCGCCCGAGGGGTGGATGAGCTGGGCGGTCGCGCGGGCCGACACGGATCGCTGCATCGGCATGGTGAACTACCATGCCCGCAGCACCCGGCACCGCCGTGCCGAGATCGGCTACATCCTGGCCCCTGCAGCGGTCGGCCAGGGCTACGCGCGGGAGGGGGTCGGCGCCCTGATCAGGCACATGCGGTCGGAACTCCAGGTGCACCGGATCGAAGCCGAGATCGACGCGCGCAATGCGCGCTCGCGCGTCCTGGTCGAGCGTCTCGGCTTTGCCCTCGAAGCGCCGCTGATGCGCGATCGCCTGCGCGGTGCCGAGGGCTACGTGGATGCCGCCCTCTACGCGCTGGTTGCCGGCTGATGGCCAGGCCGGTCGCCCGCTTCGTCTGCCAGTCCTGCGGCGCGGTCACGGCCAAATGGGCCGGCCGCTGCGAAGCCTGCGGCGAGAGGAACACCATCGCCGAGGAGGCGGTGCAGTCCGGCCCCGGCCTGGCGCGGGCCCCCGCGGCGGCGCGAAAGCTCGAATTCGTCGACCTCGCCGGCCACACCCCGCCGCCGCCCCTGGCCGCGACCGGCATCGCCGAGTTCGATCGCGTGCTCGGCGGCGGGCTGGTGGCAGGCTCGGCCGTGCTGCTGGCCGGCGACCCCGGCATCGGCAAATCGACCTTGCTGCTCCAGGCCGCCGCCGCCCTGGCGCGGACCGGCAAGCGGGTGCTCTACATCTCCGGCGAGGAGGCGATCGGTCAGATCCGCCTGCGTGCACGCCGCCTGGGGCTGGCCGATGCCGGCCTGGAACTCGCCGCCTCGATCAATCTGCGCGACATCGCCGCGGCCATCGAGGCGACGCCGGATGCCGCGCTGGTGATCATCGACAGCATCCAGACCATGTGGATGGACAGCATCGACAGCGCGCCGGGCACGGTCTCCCAGGTGCGGGCCTCGGCCTTCGAGCTGATCCGCCTGGCCAAGACCGGCAGCCACGCCGTCGTCCTGGTCGGCCACGTCACCAAAGAGGGCGCCATCGCGGGGCCCCGGGTGCTGGAGCACATGGTCGACGCGGTCCTCTATTTCGAGGGCGATCGCGGCCACCAGTTCCGCATCCTGCGCGGGGTGAAGAACCGCTTCGGCGCCACCGACGAGATCGGCGTGTTCGAGATGACCGGGCATGGCCTGGCCGAGGTCGCCAACCCGTCGGCCCTCTTCCTCGCCGAGCGGCGCGGCAACATTGCGGGCTCGGCCGTCTTCGCCGGGCTGGAGGGCAGCCGGCCGGTGCTCGTCGAGATCCAGTGCCTGCTCTCCGCCAATCCCGGCGGCAGCCCGCGCCGTTCGGTGATCGGCTGGGAATCGGGGCGGCTCTCGATGCTGCTCGCGGTGCTGGAAACCCGCTGCGGCCTGCGGCTCGGCGCCACCGACGTCTATCTCAACGTCGCCGGCGGGCTGCGCATCGGCGAGCCGGCGGCCGATCTGGCGGTGGCCGCCGCCCTGGCCTCGGCGGCCTCCGACCAGCCGACCGAGCCGGGCTGCGTGTTCTTCGGCGAGGTCGGGCTGTCCGGCGAGGTGCGCCAGGTGGGCGGGGCGGAGGCACGGTTGAAGGAGGCGCAGAAGCTCGGCTTCACCCAGGCCTGCCTGCCCCGGCGGGTGGCGCGCGGCAATCGCCGCCCCGGCGCGCCGGCCGGGCTGGAATTGCAGGAAATCGGCCATCTGGCCGATCTGGTGGCGCGGTTTTCACCGAAGACCGGGGGCAAACCCGCATGACGGGCTGGCGTCCGGCCGGGAATGACCGTTATACGACAGCGCACAGCACACAGGGCAGGACCATGGGCGCGTGAACTGGGCCGATACCGCAGTACTGGTGGTCGTCGCCGTCTCCGCCATGGTGGCGTTCTCGCGCGGCTTCGTGCGCGAGATGTTGGGCATCGGCGCCTGGGTCGGCGCCTTTTTCTTTGCTTCCGGCACGGTCGGCCTGGTCCGCCCGACGGTCCATCATTGGATCGCCAACCCCGACATCGCCAACCCGGCCGCCTTCATCGGCATGTTCCTCATCGGGCTGATCGCGCTGTCCATCCTGACCGGCATGATCGGCGGCGCGGTCCGCCGCTCCATCCTCGGCGGGCTTGACCGCACGCTGGGCGTGGTGTTCGGCATCCTGCGCGGGATCGTGCTGGTCTCGACCATCTATGTCGTGGTGGGATGGGTGGTTCCCACCGAGAACTGGCCTGCCCCGGTGCAGGAGAGCCGCAGCCTCCCATATGCATATGGGCTTGCCGTGTGGCTTTCGGATTTTCTGCCGACCGATTACCGCCCGCACGTGCCGGTGCCGCCGACGGGCGCGCCGGCCAGTGCGAGCGATTTGCTGCGAGCAACCCCGCAGGGCAAGGCGACCACCTCGCCGTGACGGGGCCAGGAGATCAGATGATGGACAGTGCCGTCGGCCCCGAGGACGACAAGCTGCACGAGGAGTGCGGCGTCGTCGGCGTCTGGAACCACCCGGACGCGGCGGCGGTCACCGCCCTCGGGCTGCATGCCCTGCAGCATCGCGGCCAGGAGGCCACCGGCATCGTCGCCTATGACGGGCGGCATTTCCATTCCCATCGCGGCCTCGGGCTGGTTGGCGACAATTTCGGCGATGCGCGGGTGATCGGCGCCCTCGCCGGCAACCGCGCGGTCGGCCACAACCGCTACGCCACCACCGGCGACACGGTGCTGCGCAACGTCCAGCCGCTCTATGCCGATTTCGAGTTCGGCGGCCTCGCCGTCGCCCATAACGGCAACCTGACCAATGCCACCGCGCTGCGCCGCGCCCTGGTGCGCCGCGGCTGCTTGTTCCAGTCCACCACCGACAGCGAGGTGTTCATCCACCTCATCGCCATCAGCCTCTACTCCACCGTGGTCGATCGGCTGATCGACGCGCTCAAGCAGGTGATCGGCGCCTATTCGCTGATCGCGCTGACCAATGACGCGCTGCTCGGCGTGCGCGACCCGCTCGGCGTCCGCCCGCTCATTCTCGGCCGCGTCAACCACGCCGACGGCGCCGTCTCCTGGGTGCTGGCCAGCGAGACCTGCGCGCTCGACATCACCGGCGCCGAGTTCGTGCGCGACGTCGAGCCGGGCGAGATCGTGGTGATCACCGACGCCGGGGTGCACAGCATCCGCCCCTTCGGCAAGCCGGCGAGCCGCTTCTGCGTGTTCGAATACATCTACTTCGCCCGGCCGGATTCGGTGGTCGAGGGCATGCCGGTCTATGACGCGCGCAAGCGCATCGGCGCGGAGCTGGCCCGCGAGAGCCATGTCGCGGCCGATGTCATCGTCCCGGTGCCCGATTCGGGCGTGCCGGCGGCGATGGGCTATGCGCATGAGAGCGGCATCCCCTTCGAGCTGGGCATCATCCGCAACCACTATGTCGGGCGCACCTTCATCGAGCCGACCGACAGCATCCGCCACCTCGGCGTCAAGCTGAAGCACTCGGCCAACCGGCCGGCGCTGGAGGGCAAGCGCGTCGTGCTGGTCGATGACTCGATCGTCCGCGGCACGACCTCGCGCAAGATCGTCGAGATGGTGCGCGCCGCCGGGGCGGCGGAGGTGCACATGCGCATCTCCTCGCCGCCGACCACGCATTCCTGCTTCTACGGCATCGACACGCCGGAGCGCGGCAAGCTGCTCGCCGCGCGCCACAATGTCGAGGAGATGGCCGCCCTCATCGGGGCCGACAGCCTGGCGTTCATTTCCATCGACGGCCTGTACCGGGCGCTCAACCAGTCGGGGCGCGACGCGGCGCGGCCGCATTACTGCGACGCCTGCTTCACCGGCGAATACCCCATCCCGCTGCCGGACATGGCTGACAACGACAGCCGCCAGCTCAGCCTGCTGTCCGAACGGAGCTGATCGTGACCCTTGAAGGCTGCGTCGTGCTGGTCACCGGGGCCAGCCGGGGGATCGGCGCTGCGACGGCGCGGGAGCTGGCGCGCCGGGGGGCGCATGTGGTGATCACCGCGCGCAGCGAAGGCGGGCTGGCCGAGACGGATGACGCCATTCGCGAAGCCGGCGGTGCGGCGACACTGCTGCCCCTCGACCTCGCCGAGGCGGCGACGATCGACGCCATCGGCCCCAGCCTGCACCAGCGTTTCGGCCGGCTCGACGGGCTGGTGCATTGCGCCGGCGCGCTCGGCGTGCTGACGCCGGTGGCGCATTTCCTGCCGAAGGATTGGGAGGAGGCGCTGGCGGTGAACGTGACCGCGTCCTGGCGGCTGGTGCGCAGCACGGCGCCGCTGCTGCTGGCCGCGCCGGCCGGCCGCGCGGCCTTCCTGACCAGCACGGCCCCGCCTGCCGCCTATTGGGGCCAGTACGGCGCCACCCAGGCGGCCCTGCGCCACCTCGTGCAGTGCTGGGCCGAGGAGACGCGGACCACCCGGCTGCGCGTCAATCTCGCCGATCCCGGCGCCGTCGCGACCAGGCTGCGCCGCCAGGCCTTTCCGGGCGAGGATCAGTCGTCCCTGCGCCAGCCGGCCGAAGTCGCGCCCGGAATCGCCGATCTCTGCGCGCCGACCGAGACCCGCCATGGCGAGGTCGTGCGGCTCAACGGCTGAATTTGCGCGGCGTCGCGCCGCAGGGGGCGGGCATGGCCGAGCGGGTGATCCTGGTGACCGGTGCGGCCAGCGGCATCGGCGCCGCGCTCTGCCGCCGCCTCGCGGGCGCCGGGGTGGCGATCCTGGCCCATACCCGCGCGAATGCGCCGGGCGTCGAGGCCAGCGCGCAGGCGGTGCGCGACGCGGGCGGCCGGGCGGCGACGCTGCTCGGCGACCTTGCCCTGGCCGGGGCACCGGAAGCCGCCATCGCCGAGACCGTCGCGCGCTTCGGCCGGCTCGACGTGCTGGTGAGCAATGCCGGCTTCGCCGACCGCACGCCGCTGCCGGACCTGACGGATTCGGGCTTCGCGCGCGCCCAGGATGCCATCGCCCTCGCCTTCCTGCGCCTGGCCCGGGCCGCGGTGCCGCATCTGCGCGCCGCCGGACATGGGCGGGTCGTCGCCGTCAGCAGCTTCGTCGCCCACAGCTTCCGTCCCGATGTCACACGCTTTGCCGCCTCGGCCGCCGCCAAGGCGGGGCTGGAGGCGCTGGTGCGGGCGCTGGCCATCGAGCTCGCGCCCGATGGCGTGACGGTGAACGCCGTCGTGCCCGGCTTCATCCGCAAGGATCCCGGCACCCATGTCGCCACCGACCCGGCCACCCGGGCGCGTCATCTGGCGGCCATTCCGCTGGCGCGCCAGGGGCTGCCCGAAGAGGTCGCCGCCGCCATTGCCTTCCTCGCCTCGCCCGAGGCCGGCTACATCACCGGGCAGGCGCTGCACGTCGATGGCGGGCTGGTGATGTAGCAGTGCCGTGATGCGGCAGTGCGGGGCGGTCAGCCGCCCGGCACGCCCTTGGTGGTGGAATACTCGAAATGCAGCGCCTGGTCGGGAAAGACGATCGGGTGGATGGCGTGGGCCGCCATCGCCGCCTCGCTGAAGCCCTGGAGGATCAGCTTGAGCTTGCCCGGATAGGTGGCGATGTCGCCGATGGCGAAGATGCCCGCCACGCTGGTCTCGCAGGTCGCCGGCGTGATCGCCACATGATGGCGGTCGAGCGCCAGCCCCCAGCCGGCGATCGGACCGAGATCCATCGACAGGCCGAAGAACGGCAGCAGGAGATCGGCGGCGAGCATCCTCGTGCCGCCATTGAGGTCGGCCACCTCCACCTGCTCCAGCCGGCCGGCCTGCCCGTGCAGCGCGTGCAACTGGTAGGGGATCACCATCTCCACCTCGCCGCGGGCGGACGCGCCTTCGAGCTGGGCGGCGGTCTCGGGCGCGGCGCGGAATTTCGGGCGGCGATGGACCACCTGGATCGACGCGGCGATGCCGCGCAGCGCGAGCGCCCAGTCCACGGCCGAATCGCCGCCGCCGGCGATCACCACGCGCCGGCCGCGCAAATCCTCCTTGCGGCGGACATAATATTGCACCGCTCCGCTCGCCTCGAAGGCGGGCAATCCCTCGAGCGGCGGGCGGTTGGGCCCGAACGCCCCGGCGCCGGCGGCGAGAATGACGGCCTTGGCGCGGATGGTGTCGCCCTGGTCGGTGCCCAGGGTGAAATCGCCGCGCTGGCCGCGGAGCGTCTCGACGCGGCGGCCGAGCAGGCGGGCCGGCGCGAAGGGGGCGATCTGTGCCTCCAGCTGGGCCACCAGCGCCGCCGCCTCGATGGCCGGGTGGGCGGGAATGTCGTAGATCGGCTTCTCGGGGTACAGCGCCACGCACTGCCCGCCCACCTCGCCGAGCGCGTCGATCAGCACGCTGGACAGCTTGAGCATGCCGAGTTCGAAGGCGGCGAACAGGCCGACGGGCCCGGCGCCGATGATGGCGACATCGGTGGTGATTTCGGTCATGCACCCCTTATTAGGCAGAGTCCCCGATGGCGCCAAGCGCGGCGCCAGGCGCGGTGAGGGGCACGGGGCGATGGGGAAAGGGCGGCGATGATGAAGAGGGTGCAACTGGGCGCGGCCGGGCCGTCGGTCTCGGCGCTGGGGCTGGGCTGCATGGGCATGTCCGGCATGTACGGGCCATCCGACCGCGCCGAGAGTATCGCCACCATCCATGCCGCGATGGAGGCCGGGGTCACCCTGCTCGACACCGGGGATTTCTACGGCATGGGCCATAACGAGATGCTGATCGGCGAGGCGCTGCGCAGCCGCTCGCGCGACCAGGCGGTGATCAGCGTGAAGTTCGGCGCGCTGCGCGACGCCGCCGGCGCCTGGTCGGGCTACGATGCCCGGCCGGCGGCGGTGAAGAACTTCCTCGCCTATACGCTGACCCGCCTCGGGGTGGACCACATCGACATCTACCGCCCCGCCCGGCTGGACCCGGCCGTGCCGATCGAGGAGACCATCGGCGCCATCGCCGACATGATCAAGGCCGGCTACGTGCGCCATGTCGGCCTGTCGGAAATGGGTGAGCAGACCATCCGCCGCGCCGCGGCGACGCACCCGATCTGCGATCTTCAGATCGAGTACTCGCTGATATCGCGGGGCATCGAGGCCGCCATCCTGCCCGCCTGCCGCGAGCTGGGCATCGGCGTCACCGCCTATGGCGTGCTGTCGCGCGGGCTGATCAGCGGGCACTGGCGCGCCGATGCGGTGCGGCCGGGTGATCACCGCGCCAACAGCCCGCGCTTCCAGCCCGGCAATGTGGAGCGCAACCTCGCACTGGTGGAGGCCCTGCGCGAGGTGGCGACGGCCAAGGGCGTGGCTGTGGCGCACATCGCCATTGCCTGGGTGGCGGCGCGGGGGGCGGATATCGTGCCGCTGCTCGGCGCGCGGCGGCGCGCGCAGTTGCACGAGGCGCTCGGGGCGCTGGATGTCAGCCTGTCGGCGGCGGATCTGGTGGCGATCGAGCGGGCCATGCCGGCGGAGCAGGCCGCA
>JAGXAV010000510.1 GCA_018971455.1 Rhodospirillales bacterium | reverse complement strand
TGGGCGGCGACGGGATCTAGCGCACCGAAGACTCGGGCGATCAGGCAATGCCGTCCACGGCGACCGCGTCGGTGATCGCGGCACTCTGGCGCACCGCCTTCAGCGGCGCGTAGTCGGGGTCGGTCATGAAGGCGTGGATCGCCGCGCGGTCGGGAAAGCGGAACAGCACCAGGCGGGATGGCTGCCACGTGCCCTCCAGCACCTCGTGCGGGCCGCCGCGGACGAGGTATTCGCCGCCATGCCGGGCGATGATGGTGGGAACCCGCGCCTTGTAGTTTTCGTAGGCCGCGGCGTCCGTGAGGGTGACATTGACGATCATGTAAGCCGGCATGGGGGGTCTCCTGCGGCGGTCTCGTGCGGATGGGCTTATAGCCCGTCGAAGAGCGGCGTGGTGATGTAGCGTTCGGCGAAGGAGGGAATGATGGCGACGATCATCCTGCCCGCCATGGCCGGACGGCGCGCCAGCCGCAACGCGGCCGCGAGGGCGGCGCCGGAGGAGATGCCGCCGGGGATGCCCTCGCTGCGGGCAAGCCGGCGGGAATGGATCATCGCCTCCTCGTTGCCGATCTGCATGATCTCGTCATAGGCCCCTGTGTCGAGCACCTCGGGCACGAAGCCGGCGCCGATGCCCTGGATGGCGTGCGGGCCGGGGGCGCCGCCGGAGAGCACCGGGCTCGCCTCGGGCTCGACGGCAACGCTGTGCAGCCCGGGCCGGCGCGGCTTCAACGCGCTGGCGATGCCGGTGATGGTGCCGCCGGTGCCGATGCCCGAGACGATGGCGTCCACCGCGCCGGCGCTGTCGTGCCAGATCTCCTCGGCGGTGGTGCGCACATGGATCGCCGGGTTGGCCGGGTTGGCGAACTGGTTGGGCATCACGGCACCCGGCGTCTCGGCGAGCAGCGCCTCGGCGCGGGCGATGGCGCCGGCCATGCCCTTCTCGCGCGGCGTCAGTTCGAGCGTGGCGCCGAGGAAGGCGAGCATCTTGCGCCGTTCGATGGAGACGCTCTCCGGCATGGTCAGCACCAGGCGATAGCCACGCGCGGCGCACATGAAGGCGAGCCCGATGCCGGTATTGCCGGAAGTCGGCTCGATGATGGTGCCGCCCGGGGCGAGGCGGCCGCTGGCTTCGAGGTCGAGGATCATGGCGACGCCGATGCGGTCCTTCACCGAGGCGATCGGATTGAAGAATTCGAGCTTGAGGCAGAGATCGGCCTTCAGCCCTTCCTCGGCGGTGATGTTGGGCACGCGCACCAGCGGCGTGTTGCCGATCGTCTCGGCGATGCTGTCATAGATGCGCCCGCGCAGCGGGCGGTCGAAGACGAGCGGCTTTCTGGTCATCGGCGTGTTCCCCGGTTGACGCGGGCTGCTTGCCGCGGCCGCGCTGCGCGCCGATTATGCGCCGACCCGGGTGACCGGGGGAAGGAGCCGCATGATGCCAGCTGGCATGACCGCCGCCGAGAAGATCTTTGCCGCCCATTCCGGCCGCGACCGCGTGGCGGCTGGCGACATCGTCGTCGCCCGGGTGGACCGCATCCTGCTGCACGACATCACCGGCGCGCTCGCCTTCAGCCAGTTCGCCGCGATGGGGGCGGAGCGGGTGGCGGCACCCGACCAGGTGGTGCTGGTGGGCGACCATTATTCCCCGCCGCCGAGCCCGGACGCGGCCGAGCTGCTCAAGCTGATGGACGGCTTCGCCGCCGAACGCGGCATCCGCCACGTCTTCACCACGGGGCAGGGCATCGAGCACACGCTGCTGCCCGAGCAGGGGCTGCTGCGGCCGGGGGATCTCGTGATCGGCACGGATTCGCACACCTGCACCGCCGGCGCGTTCGCTGCCCTCGGCACCGGCATGGGTTCCTCCGATGTCGCCGCCGCCATGGCACTCGGCGAATTGTGGTTCATGGTGCCGCACACCATCCGCGTGGTGTTCAGCGGCGCGCGCCGGCGTTTCGTCACCGGCAAGGATTTCATCCTCGCCGTGCTGGGCGCGATCTCGGTGGATGGGGCGACCTATCAATGCCTGGAGTTCGATGGTGAGGCGGTGGGCGGCCTGTCGATGGATGAGCGCATGGCGCTGTGCAATATGGCGGTGGAGGCCGGTGCGAAGACCGCCTTCGTGCCGCCCGACGAGGCGACGCACGCCTGGGCGATGGCCAAGCACGGCGAGCACGGCGCGCTGGTGCGTTCGGATGCCGATGCGGTGT
Organism: Rhodospirillales bacterium; assembly: GCA_018971455.1. Taxonomy (GTDB): domain Bacteria; phylum Pseudomonadota; class Alphaproteobacteria; order Acetobacterales; family Acetobacteraceae; genus REEB85. The sequence continues at coordinate 165 of JAGXAV010000510.1, read as the reverse complement.
TCAGCCGCAGCGTGGCGATCGACGCCGCGGCGATCGAGCCGCTCTGCGCGCATCCCTTCGCGCCCGACAATGTCCACCCCGTCCGTGAGACGGGCGGCGTGGCGATCAACCAGGCCTATATCGGCAACTGCGCCAACGGCACGATGGCCGATCTGCGCCAGGCCG
>JAGXAV010000509.1 GCA_018971455.1 Rhodospirillales bacterium | reverse complement strand
ACCGCGCGCGCCGCCGCCGGCCCGCCGCCGGCAAGCTGGGCGACCTCCTCGTCCGGCACCGTCTCCGCGCCCAGCAGCGGGTCGGCGAAAACCTCGCGCAACTGGCCTTCGAGCTGGCGTTCCGCGCTGCCGGACAGGGCGGCGAGATCGACCTGCATGGTCTCGGCCAGCTTGATCAGCAGCGAGGCCGTCACCGCGCGCTGGTCGTGCTCGATGAGGTTGAGGTAGCTCGCCGAAATCCCCAGCCGGGCGGCCAGCGCCTGCTGCGTCATCTCCCGTTCCTGGCGCAGGCGGCGGAGCGTTCGGCCGATAAGGGGGCGGGCCATGGCTTTACAACCTTTACTGATTTACGCCGAGGTCGGAAAATCTTGTGACGATCTTGCAGCCTCCCGCGCATTTTCAGGATAAACTTCGCAGGCGCAATGTGAATTATTGACGGCACACGCCATCAAGGAGTTTCCACCATGCGCCCCACCCCGATCCTGTCCCGCCAGCCCGACGGCATGAATGCCGGCCCGACCGCCGATCCGGAGCGCTTCCAGGGCATCCGGCGCGACTACACGCCGGCCGATGTCGAGCGGCTGGCCGGCAGCTTCCGCGTGCGCCACACCCTCGCCGAGATGGGCGCGCGCCGGCTGTGGCAAACGCTCCGGACCGAGCCCTTCGTCAACACGCTGGGCGCGATGACCGGCATGCAGGCCGTCCAGCAGGTGCGCGCCGGGCTGAAGGCGATCTACCTTTCCGGCTGGCAGGTCGCCGCCGACGCCAACACGGCGGGGCAGATGTATCCCGACCAGTCGCTCTACCCGGTCGATTCGGTGCCCAACGTCGTCCGCCGCATCAATGCCGCGCTGCGCCGCTGCGACCAGATCGGCCGGCTGGAAGGCGACACCTCGACGGAGTGGATGGCGCCGATCGTCGCCGATGCCGAGGCCGGGTTCGGCGGCCCGCTCAACGCCTATGAGCTGATGAAGGCGATGATCGAGGCGGGGGCGGCCGGCGTGCATTTCGAGGACCAGCTGGCCAGCGAGAAGAAATGCGGCCATCTCGGCGGCAAGGTGCTGGTGCCGATCAGCCAGCATATCCGCACCCTGAACGCCGCCCGCCTGGCCGCCGACGTGGAGGGCGTGCCGACGGTGCTGCTGTGCCGCACCGACAGCCATTCGGCGCAGCTGCTGACGGCGGATGTCGATGAGCGCGACCGCCCCTTCCTCACCGGCGAGCGCACCGCCGAGGGCTTCTGCCGCATCAAGCCGGGCATCGGTGTCGAATACGCCATAGCCCGCAGCCTCGCCTACGCGCCCTATGCCGACCTGCTGTGGTGGGAGACCAGCGAGCCCAACCTCGCCGAGGCCGAGCGCTTCGCCGAGGCCATCCACCGCGAATATCCCGGCAAGATGCTGGCCTATAACTGCTCGCCGAGCTTCAACTGGCAGAAGAAGCTCAGCGCGCGCGACATCGCCGATTTCCAGCGCCGCATCGGGGCGATGGGCTACCGCTTCCAGTTCGTCACGCTCGCCGGCTTCCATAGCCTGAACCACTCGATGTTCGAGCTGGCGCGGGGCTACCGCGACCGCGGCATGGAGGCGTATTCGGAGCTCCAGCAGGCCGAGTTCGCCTCCGAGGAGGCCGGCTACACCGCCACCCGCCACCAGCGCGAAGTCGGCGTGGGGTATTTCGACGCGGTGGCGATGGCGATCTCGGCCGGGAAATCCTCCACCACCGCACTCGCCGGCAGCACCGAGACCGAGCAGTTCCACGAGGCGCCCGCGCCCGCCGCCGAGCACGACCATGATGACGGGCTGGTTCATGCCCATGCCTGGGCGACCAGCGCGCCGCAGACGGCCTGATCGGCGGAGGCGGAGCGAACGGAGGGGGCGGGCGCCGGCACATCGGCGCCCGCCCTCACGACGTGGAGGGGCCGCAGCGCCGCCAGATCTCGGCGGCGCCACCGGGCGGGGTGATCTGCACGGTGGTCTCGTTGAGCAGCTGCATCGCGACCGACCCGCCGGCCCCGGGCTCGCCGGCCGGCACGGTGTACGAGAAGAAATGCCGCTCGTAATCGCCCTGCGTCTGCACGCCGGAGGGCGTCACGATGGTCGGTCCGTCGATGGTCAGGCGGTGGCCTTCATCCTTGCACCAGGCGCCGTCGATCTTGTCGGCGCGCGCGGCGAGGGGCAGCAGGGCGAAGGCGGCGGTGAGAACCAGAAAGGGTGTGCGCATGGGGGCCTCGCGCGGGTTCGCGCCGCAGCACGCGCGGCGCCACGGCCCACTCTGCGTGAGCGCCTCCCGGCAATGCAAGGGCGCAATCCCGCCATGACGAGAGGGTGCACGCCGCCCCGCCGGACGGGCCCCCTACCCCGCCAGGG
>JAGXAV010000508.1 GCA_018971455.1 Rhodospirillales bacterium | reverse complement strand
GGAGCTGGCTTTCAGCCGCCGCCTGCCGGCCGGCATGGTGGCGGAGCTGCTCGGCGGCCGCGCGGTGCTGTTCCGATCGGGCGCGCCGGATGCGCCGCTATTGCACGGCGAGGCGGTGCGGCTGGCCCGGCACGAGGCGCTGGTGCGGGTGCCCGGGGAAGGCCCGCCCGCGCTGCTGGCGCTGGTGGCGCGCGACCGCCACGCGCTCGACCCTGCCCAGGGCACGGTGGCACTCAGCTTTCTCGGCCGCGCCGTGGCCGCGGCCCTCGGCCGCTGATGGCGGCCGCGGCGCCGGCGCGGCTGGCGGCGAGTGCGGCGAGCACGGGATTCCTCGATTGGCTGGCCCATGAGCGCCGCGCCTCGCCGCTCACGGTGGCGGCCTACGGGCGCGATCTGGCCGGCTTCCTCGGGTTTCTCACAGGGCATCTCGGCGCCGAGCCGGACCTGGCCGCGCTGGCGGCGCTGCGGGCGGCCGATTTGCGGGCCTGGCTGGCCGCCGGCGCGGCGTCCGGGCGCGGCAATGCGACGCGGGCGCGACAGCTCTCGGCCGTGCGCAGCTTCTTTCGCTGGCTCGCCCGCCAGCACGGCGTGCGCAACCCGCAGCTTGCCCTGCTGGGTGCGCCGCGCGCCAAGAAGCCGTTGCCCAAGGCCCTCACGCCGCAGGATGCCCGCGCGGTTGCCGAGGAGATCGGGGCGATGTCCGACAGCGCCGCCCTGCAGGCGCGCGACATGGCGCTGTTCAGCCTGCTCTACGGCAGCGGGCTGCGCATTGCCGAGGCGCTGGCCCTTAACGTCGCCGATGCCCCGTTGCCCGGCAGCGAGGCCATGCTGCGCGTGACCGGCAAGGGCGCCAAGGAGCGCATCGTGCCGGTGCTGCCGGCGGTGCGCGCGGCGATGGCCGACTGGCTGCGCCTGCACCCCCGCCGCGACCCGACTGCGCCGCTGTTTCTCGGCGCGCGCGGCGAACGGCTCAACCCCGGCGTGGCGCAACGGACCCTGCGCGCCTTCCGCCGCCTGCACGGCCTGCCGGAGCACGCCACGCCGCACGCGCTGCGCCACTCCTTCGCTACCCATCTGCTCGCCGGCGGCGCCGATCTGCGCTCGATCCAGGACCTGCTCGGCCATGCCAGCCTGTCCACCACCCAGCGCTACACCTCGGTCGAGACGGCCCAGCTGATGGCGGTGTGGCGGCGGGCGCACCCGCGGGGATAGCCGGCCCGCGCCCCCTCGCATCAGCCTCGCCCGGCCGTCTCCGCGCCGTGGCGGCGCGGCCCGGCGTGGTCATGTCGCGATGCCGGGTGAGGGCAGGCTCAGGCGCGGTTCTGCGCGCGGCGTTCCATGACGACGAGAAACAGGCCGGCGGCCAGGATCAGCACCGCGCCGAGGACGATGGGCGTGGACGGGATATCGCCCCAGATCAGATAGCCGAGGATGAAGCCCCAGATCAGGGCGGAATATTCCACGGTCGCCATCACCGAGGCGGGGACCAGCCGGGCCCCTTCGAACAGCGAGAACTGGCCGAGCCCGCCGAGCACGCCGACGGCCAGCAGAAGGAGCAATTCGAAGCCGGTGGGCGGCGTCCAGGTCAGCGCGGTCAGCACGCCGGTGACCAGCAGGAAGCAGAGATTCTGATAGAACATCTGGAGCATCGACGTTTCGCGCCGCGCGATCTGGCGCATCAGGATGATCGCGTAGCCCCACAGGCAGGCGGCGATCAGCACCAGGGCCGTGGGCAGCGAGGCATGCACGGTCTGTGACTCGCTCCACACGCCGCTGGCCACCACTACGCCGAGAAAGCCGATGACGACCGATACCCAGCGCGACGCCGAGACCTGCTCGCCGAGCAGCGGGATGGCCAGCAGCGTGGTCATCAGCGGCGCGCTGAAATACAGCGTCAGCAACTGCGCCAGCGGCAATGTGCGGGCGGCGGTGTAGTAGCACAGCCAGGCCGCCAGCGTGATCAGGCCGCGGAAGATCAGCGGCCCCTTGAGCGGCGTCTCGATCGCCCGCGCCAGCAGCGGTGCGCGGCCGATGGCGATGCAGCCGATGACGATGGTGGCGCTGCGGAAGAACAGAACCTGCCAGACCGGCAGGAAGGCCACCAGCCACTTGTTCGAGGCGTCGTGCAGCGAGAACAGCGTGTAGGCGAGAACGCCGAGGCCCATGCCGGCAAGGGTGCGATCGCGAGGGGGGATCATGCCGGCCTGCTGCTTTTCGAATGCTCTGTAGCACCGGGCCCGGCATTGGGCAGCCGGGATGGTCGCGGGTCTCCCATGCGGTGAGACAAAAGGTAACTAGTTGTTAGGGCGGGTGGGCGCATGAAGGCCCGGCTGCGCCAGGAAGGCGTCCGGTTGTCGCATCTCGATCAGGTGAGTGCAGACAG
>JAGXAV010000507.1 GCA_018971455.1 Rhodospirillales bacterium | reverse complement strand
CGCCCTGCGCGGCTACCGCTTCGACCGCTACCGGACCACCGAGAAGGCCGAGGACAAGGCGCGGCTCGCCCGGCTCACCCTGCTCGGCGCCGACGCGAAGGCCAAGGCCGGGTGGGAGAGCCTGCGCCCCGTCGCCGACGGCGTGTTCCTGGCGCGCGACCTGGTCAGCGAGCCGCCCAACGTCCTCCATCCGGCCGAGATGGCGGCGCGCTGCAAGGGGCTGGAGAAGCTCGGCCTCAAGGTCGAGGTGCTCGGCCCGCGCGAGATGCGCAAGCTCGGCTTCGGCGCGCTGCTGGGCGTCGCCATGGGCAGCGCCAACGAGCCGCGCATGGTGGTGATGCACTGGAAGGGCGCGCCGGCCGGGCGCAAGCAGGACAAGCCGCTCTGCTTCGTCGGCAAGGGCGTCACCTTCGACACTGGCGGCATCAGCATCAAGCCGGCCGGCGGCATGGAGGACATGAAGTGGGACATGGCCGGCGCCGGCGCGGTGATCGGGCTGATGGCCGCCCTCGCCGGCCGCCGCGCGAAGGTGGACGCCATCGGCCTGGTGGGCCTCGTCGAGAACATGCCCTCCGGCTCCGCCCAGCGTCCGGGCGACGTGGTCAGGACCTATTCCGGCCAGACCGTCGAGGTCATCAACACCGACGCCGAGGGCCGCCTCGTGCTCGCCGACGTGCTGTGGTACGCACAGCAGAAATTCGACCCGCGCTTCATGATCGACCTCGCCACGCTGACCGGCGCGATCATCATCGGCCTCGGCCACGAGCATGCCGGCTGCTTCAGCAACGATGACGAGCTCTGCGCGCGGCTTCTGGCCGCCGGCGAGGCATCGGGCGAGAAGCTGTGGCGGATGCCGCTCGGCGCCGGCTACGACAAGCAGATCAAGTCCGACATCGCCGACATGAAGAATGTCGGCGGCCGGCCGGGCGGCGCCAGCACTGCGGCCGCGTTCATTCAGCGCTTCGTCAACGCCAGGCCCTGGGCCCACCTGGACATCGCCGGCATGGCCTGGAGCAGCAAGGACGCGCCGACCACGCCGAAGGGAGCGACCGCCTTCGGCGTGCGCCTGCTCGACCGGCTGGTGGCAACCCATTACGAGAATTGAACGAAGCGGCGGCGGGCGCGGCGCGGTGACGGAGATCGGCTTCTACCACCTCACGCGCAGCGTGCCGGAGCAGGCGCTGCCGGGGCTGCTCGGCCGCACGCTGGCCGCCGGCGAGCGGGCGGTCGTGCGGTGCGGCGATGCCGAGCGCGTGGCGGCGCTGGACGCCGCGCTGTGGCTGTGCGCCGAGCCGGACTGGCTGCCGCACGGCAGCGCCGCGAGCGGGGATGCCGATCTGCAGCCGGTCTGGCTGACCGACGCCGACGAGGCGCCCAACGGCGCCCGCTTCCTGTTCCTCATCGACGGCGCGACGAGCGCGCGGCTCGACAGCTTCACCCGCGTCTTCGACCTGTTCGACGGGCGCAGCGAAGCCGCGGTGACGGCGGCCCGGCAGCGCTGGACGGCCGCCAGATCCGCCGGCCACACCCTGACCTATTGGCAGCAGACGCCGCGCGGCTGGGAGAAGAAGGCGTAGCGTCAGGCAAGGTCCAGCCGGGCGAACAGCCGGATCTTGACGCGGTCCAGCGCCAGCGCGAACAGCGCGGCGGCGAGCAGCGTGGCGCCGATGAGCGACGGCGCGAGCGGCGCCATCAGCACGCCCGCGAAGGCGAGGCCGCCGGCGATCGCCAGATCGGCCGCCGAGGAGGCGAGCAGCATGGCGCTCGGCCGCGAGGACCACAGCGCGCGCCGCTCGCGCACGACATAGACGCTGGCCTGCCCGCCGAAGACCAGGGCGAGAAAGGCCAGGCTGCGCAGTGCCGCGCCGTCCAGCCCGAGCAGCGAGCGGCCGGCCACCAGCACCAGCGTCGAGAAGGCGAGCTTGCCAAGCCCGAGCACCGCCGCTGCCGCGGTCAGCCGGGTGATCCGCCACCGCTCCGGGCGCGGCGAGATGCGCGCGCGATCGGTGGTCAGCGCCATGGTCAGGAAATCGTTGGTGACCAGCAACAGAACCATCAGGATCGGCGTCAGCACCGCCCGCCCGGTGATGACCAGCCCGACGGCGAGGAACAGCACGAGCTCGACCTTCTTGATCAACGTGTTCAGCCCGTAGGTCAGAATGCGCTGAAAGGTCGCCCGCCCCTCCTGCACGGCGGCGACGATGCCGCCGAGCCCGGGCTCGGTCAGCACGATGCCGGCGGCGGATTTCGCGATGTCGGTGGCACTCGCCACCGCGATGCCGATCTGTGCCTGCCGCAGGGCCGGCGCGTCATTGGCGCCGTCGCCGCACATGCCCACGGTCCGCCCGCCGCGCTGGAAGGCCTGCACCAGGTGGAACTTGTCTTCC
>JAGXAV010000506.1 GCA_018971455.1 Rhodospirillales bacterium | reverse complement strand
GAGACGCGCGGCCTCGCCCGCCGCTTTGCAGGCCTGCTGGCCGTCGACAATGTCGATCTGGCGGTGGACGAGGGCAGTATCCACGCCGTCATCGGCCCCAACGGCGCCGGCAAGACCACGCTGTTCAACCTGATCTCCGGCCTCGTCGCGCCGAGCGAGGGCCGCATCGCCTTCGCCGGCGCCGACATCACCCGCCGCCCGGCCAGCGCCCGCGCCGGCCGCGGCATCGCGCGGACCTTCCAGAACATCCGCCTCTTCGCGGCGATGAGCGTGCTCGAGAACGTGCTGACCGGGCTGCATCCGCGCCTGCACGCCTCGCTGGGCGCCATCGTTCTGCGCCGCCGCCGCTTCCGCGCCGAGGAGGCCCACGCCGTGGCCCGCGCCCGCGCGGCGCTCGATCTGGTCGGCCTCGCGCCGGTCGCCGACGCGCCCGCCGCCAGCCTCTCCTACGGGGACCAGCGGCGCCTGGAGATCGCCCGCGCCATGGCCGGCGCGCCGCGGCTGCTGCTGCTCGACGAGCCCGCCGCCGGCATGAACCCGGCCGAGACCATGGCGCTGGCCGCCCTCCTGCGCCGCATCCGCGATGGCGGGACCACGCTGCTGCTGGTCGAGCACGACATGGGCTTCGTGATGGAATTGTCGGACCGGCTGACCGTGCTCAATTTCGGCCGCCGCATCTTCGAGGGCCCGCCCGAGGCGGTGCGCCGCTCGCCGGTGGTGATCGAGGCCTATCTCGGCGCCCGCATGGCGGCACGGCTGACGCCGTGAGGAGGAACCCGTGAGCTTCCTCGCCATCACCGGCCTGCGCGTCGCCCACGGCCGCACCGAGGCCGTGCACGGCATCGACCTCGACATCGCCGAGGGCAGCGTGGTCTGCCTGATCGGCGCCAACGGCGCCGGCAAGACGACGACGCTGCGCGCGCTCTCCGGCCTGCTGCGCCCGCGCGCCGGGCGGGTGCTGTTCGACGGCACCGACATCACCGGCTGGCGCCCGCACCGCATCGCCGCCGCCGGGCTGCGGCACGTGCCCGAGGGCCGGCAAATCTTCGCCGAACTGACGGTGGCCGAGAATCTCGCCCTCGGCGCCTGGCTGGTCGGCGAGCGCGCCGAGATCGCCCGCCGTGAAGCCGCCGTGCTGGCGCGCTTCCCCCGCCTGCGCGAGCGCCTCGGCCAGCAGGCCGGTGCCCTGTCCGGCGGCGAGCAGCAGATGCTGGCGCTCGGCCGCGCCCTGATGGGCGGGCCCCGGCTCCTGCTGCTCGACGAGCCCAGCATGGGCCTCGCACCGCTCTTCGTCGAAGAGATCTTCCGCATCATCGCCGACCTGAAATCGGCCGGCACCACCATCCTGCTGGTCGAACAGAACGCCTCGGCCGCGCTGGAGGTGGCCGACCACGCCTACGTGCTGGAGACCGGCCGCATCGCCCTGTCCGGCCCGGCCGCGCAGATCGCGAATGATCCGGCGGTGGCGGCGGCCTATCTTGGCGGCGGCGTGGGCGGGGCGTAGCACCGGGGCGCGTCGGCCCTGGTCCGGATCCCGGCCGGCCGCGCCGTGCCTGCAAGCCCGCATCCCACGGAGGGTCCCATGGTGTCGGTCCGCGAGCCAATTCTGCACCCGATCGCGATCGAGGATTTGCGGCCGACGCAGATCACCGTCGGCATGCGCGAGGTGGCGGCAAAACGCCAGGCCTGGCGCGCCAAGGGCATGGTCGAGGGCGGGAAGTTTCTCGGCAGCCACATGATCCCGGTCATCCTCGGGCCGAAGGACCGCCGCTACGTCATCGACCATCACCACCTCGCCCGGGCGCTGCATGCCGAGGGCGTGCGGGACGTGCTGGTCACGGTGATCGCCGATCTGCGCCGGCTCGACACCGATGCCTTCTGGTTCTTCCTCGACAACCACAACTGGATGCACCCGTTCGACGCTGCCGGGCGGCGGCGCGGGCATGACGCGATCCCGAAATCCGTCGCCGACCTGGTGGACGACCCGTTTCGATCGCTCGCCGGCGAGTTGCGGCTTCGCGGGGGTTATGCCAAAGATTCAACGCCTTTCAGCGAATTTCTATGGGCTGACTTCCTGCGCCGGCGGATACGGCGCAAAGCCGTCGAGAAGGATTTCGACGCGGCACTGGAGCAGGCGCTGAGCCTCGCGCGGAGCGAGGAGGCCGACCACATGCCCGGTTGGTGCGGCCCCGCGGCACGGTGATGGGCGCCCATATAATGCCGATATAAGATGAATAGCCTGTAATACGGCGGTATTTCATACCTGAACGCATAGGTCTTATGGACACGTTGCGCGTTCCGCCGCGACGCGCCTCGGCGCATCTTCCCCCTCGACGGCAGCCCGGAGCCCCGAGCGGCGCGCCACACAGACCCCGCAAGCGCCGCAACCCGGCCG
>JAGXAV010000505.1 GCA_018971455.1 Rhodospirillales bacterium | reverse complement strand
CTGATCGCCGACCGCCTGGCCCGGCTGCCCCGGGCGCTGCGCCGGGTCGTGCAGCTCTGCGCCGTGATCGGCGCGGAGGTGCCGCTGGGCCTCGCCGCCGCGGTCACCGGCATCGCCCCCAAGGCGCTGCACGCGACATTGCTCAAGCTGCAGGGCGAGCAGCTTCTCTACGAGATGCGGCGCCACCCCGAGCCGCTCTTCGCCTTCAAGCACGCGCTGACCCGCGACGTCGCCTACCGCACCCTGCTTGCCGCCCAGCGCCGCGCCCATCACGCCCGCATCGTGGCGTTCCTGGAGGGCGATGGCGGGGTGCAGGACGCCCAGCGCCTGGCCGATCTGTGCGTCCACACCATCCAGGCGCAGCTCTGGCCGAAGGCGGTGACCTATCTGCGCAAGGCGGCGGGCCCGGCCGCCGAGCGCGGCGCCTACCGGCTGGCCGTCGGGTATCTCGAGCGGGCCATCGAGATCGTCCGCCGGCTGCCGGATGACGACGCGGCAGCGCGCACGCAGATGGAATTGCTGCTCGAACACGGCGTGGTGCAGACGCATGTGGGCGGCTACCGGCAGAGCAGCGCCAGCCTGGCCGCCGCGCAGGCCCTGGCGGCGCGGCTGGATGACGGGCCGGCATCGCTGCGCATCCACAGCCTGCAGGTGCACGTGTTCAACATCCTCGGCCAGCTCGACGAGGCGGTGGCGCTCGGCCAGCGCACCCGCGCCCTGGCCCGCCAGGCCGGCAACACGGCGCTGGCGCTCTACGCCACCTTCTTCCTCGGCCAGTCCTTCCACAATGCCGGCCGCCTGCGCGAGGCCGAGGCGATGCTGACCGAGAACCTGGCGATGATCGCCGCGGGGGCGGAGCCGAATCTCGCCGTCTTCCATGGCACCATCACCGTTCTGACCCATGGCACGCGCGCCATGAGCCGCGCCTTTCTGGGCGATTTCGCCGGCGCGCATGCCGATTACGAGGCCGCGCGCACGCAGGCGGTCTCCAGCGGCCGGCCCTATGACAAGGTGTTTGCCCTCGGCACGCGCAGCTTCTCGCTGCTGCACCAGCGCAGCGCGCAGAGCGAGGCAAGCTTTCGCGACGCGATCGAGGCCGCCGAGACCCTGTCGGTCGCGCAACTGCTCATTCCGCTCCAGACCGGGCTCGGCCAGGCGCTGCTGATGGGCCCGGATCTGGCGACGGCCAGCGCCACGCTGTCGGCCGCGCATCGCGCCGCGCGCGAGGGCAGCCGGACGATGTACCAGATCAACGCCGCGATCGGGCTGGTGGTCGCCGGGCTGCGCATGGGCGAGCCCGATCTCGCGCGCAGCTTCGCCGCCGAGGCGTGCGACCTCGCGGCACGGGCGGGCTTCCAGGGCTGCCAGGTCGCCGCGCTGCGGGCCCGTGGCTTGGCGCTGGCGGCCATGGCCGGCGGCGAGGACGAGGCGCTGGCGCTGCTCGCGCAGGCGTGCGCGCTGGGCGAGGCGCTGGGAATGCGCGCCGACGTCGCCCACGCCCATGCCGCCCTGGCGGCACTCCGGCAGGCCGGACATCTGGAAGAGGCCGAGCGGCGCTACGCGGCACTCGGCATGGAGGAGTGGTTTACCGTCATCCGCGCCGACATCGCCGCCGACCGCGTGCCGTACCTGTAGGTCAGCGGCCGGTGAAGGCCGGCCGGCGCTTTTCCATGAAGGCGCGCCGGCCCTCGATGTAATCGGCACTGGCGAAGCACTCCGCCACCAGCGCTTCGCAGAATGCGAAATCCGCCTCCGGCGAGGCGCGCAGCAATTCCTCCACCGTCCGCTTGACGGCGCGGCCGGTGAGCGGCGCGCCTTCGGCGATCATGCGCGCATAGTCGCGCACATAGGCTTCGAGATCCGCCTCCGGCCGCACGCGATTGACCAGCCCCATCGCTTGCGCCTCGGCCGCCGAGAAATGGCGCGCGGTGTAGAAGATCTCCTTCACATGGGCGGGGCCGACGAGGTCGAGCAGCTTCTTCACGCCAGCCGGGCCGTAGCCGAGGCCGAGCCGGGTGGCGGGCACGCCGAATTTCGCCCCCTCGGCGGCGAGGCGCAGATCGCAGCCCACGGCAATGCCGACACCGCCGCCGATGCAGTAGCCCTCGATCATGGCGATGGTCGGCTTGTCGGTCGCGGCGAGCCGCCGGCCGGCCTCGGCGGCGATGGCGTCGTAGCGGGCGATGGCCTCGGGTGCGGCGCGCTGCTCCTCGAACTGGCTGATATCGGCGCCGGAGACGAAGGCCCGCCCGCCGGCGCCGCGCAGGATGATGACGCGCACCGCCGAGTCGGCCTCGAACGCGTCGAGGATGAGCGGCATCGCCTGCCACATCTCCAGCGAGACCGCGTTGCGCCGCTCCGGGCTGTTGAAGATCATCCAGCCGATGGCGCCGTCGA
>JAGXAV010000504.1 GCA_018971455.1 Rhodospirillales bacterium | reverse complement strand
CGCGCCGCGCGGCCTGGACACCGCTGAACCTGCCGCCGGCCAGCGTGTGGCGCTACGCCCCGGCCTGACCGGGGGCGACGATGGTCAGCCACGGCCACCGCGCCTGATAGGACAGCGCCTTGGCCCGGAACAGCGCGGGCTCCGGCAACCGCGCGTTGATCCGCAGCATCCCCTGCCAAAGATCGGCCAGGCCGCCCGGCGCGTAGAGCACGCCGCTCGCGGCCTCGATGCCGATGCAGGTGCAGGCGACGAGGTAGCGGTCGATGCCGTCGCGCGCCGAGGCGAGCCGCGGGTACGGGCGGCCGAACCGCGCCGGATACCACAGATGCACCCGCGCCTGGTTGCGCAGTTCGACAGGCGCGCCGAGGTCGGCGAACAGGGTCGCGGCGCGGCGGATCACCGCATCCTCGGCCTCGTAGGAGAGGTCAGTGTCGTCGAAATAGAAGACGTCGTAATCCCTCACCTGGGCGTCGGCCGGCTGGCCGGACAGGCGGTTCCACACCGCCTGGAACAGACAGCCGGCAACCAGGTGGCATTGCGGCAGGCCGAGCGCCGGCAGGCGGCGCAGGATTTCGGCGTTGCGCGGGTTGGCCCGCGCCCAGGCGAGAAAGGTCTCGGCCGTCGGCGCTGCGTCAGGCACGTTTGCGGCGCGGCCTGGGTGCGGCCAGCAGCGGCGCGAGGAAGCGGCCGGTGTAGCTTTCCCGGTTCGCGGCGATATCCTCCGGCGTGCCCTCGGCGACGATGCGCCCGCCCCCCTCCCCGCCTTCCGGCCCGAGATCGAGAATCCAGTCCGCCGTCTTGATGACTTCGAGATTGTGCTCGATGACGACGACGGTGTTGCCCTGGTCGACCAGCGCGTGGAGCACTTCGAGAAGCTTGCGCACATCCTCGAAATGCAGGCCCGTGGTGGGTTCGTCGAGGATGTAGAGCGTGCGTCCGGTGGCGCGCCGGGCCAGTTCCTTGGACAGCTTGATCCGTTGCGCCTCGCCGCCCGACAGCGTGGTGGCCTGCTGGCCGAGGGCGATGTAGCCGAGACCGACCTGCTGGAGGATCTTCAGGCGGTCATAGATGCGCGTCGCCGCCGAGAAATACGGCACCGCCTCATCGACCGTCAGCGCCAGCACGTCGGCGATCGATTTGTCGCGGAACTTCACGTCCAGCGTCTCGCGATTGTAGCGGCGGCCCTTGCAGGTGTCGCAGGTGACGAACACGTCGGGCAGGAAGTGCATCTCGATCTTCAGCACGCCGTCGCCCTGGCAGGCCTCGCAGCGCCCGCCCTTCACGTTGAAGGAGAACCGCCCCGGCTTGTAGCCGCGCGCCCGGCTCTCCGGCAGCTCGGCAAACCAGTCGCGGATCGGTGCGAACAGATCGGTGTAGGTGGCCGGGTTGCTGCGCGGCGTGCGGCCGATCGGCGACTGGTCGATGTCGATGATCTTGTCGAGCAGTTCCAGCCCGTCGATGCGGGTGTGGACCGTCGGCACCTCGCCCGAGCCCATCAGCCGCCGGCTCGCCGCCTTGTAGAGCGTATCGACCACGAGGGTCGATTTGCCGCCACCCGAGACGCCGGTGACGCAGGTGAAGGTACCGAGCGGGAAACCGGCCGTGACATCCTTGAGGTTGTTGCCGCGCGCGCCCACCACGCGCAGCACGCGCTCCTTCTGCGCCGGCCGGCGCAGCGCCGGCACCGCGATGCGCTTGCGCCCGGAGAGATAGTCGCCGGTCAGCGAGGCCGGGTTGGCGGCGACCTCGGCCGGCGTGCCGCGGGCCACCACGTGCCCGCCATGGATGCCGGCCGCCGGCCCCATGTCGATCAGATAGTCGGCGGCGCGGATGGCGTCCTCGTCATGCTCGACCACGAGCACCGTGTTGCCGAGGGATTTCAACCGCCGCAGCGTGCCGAGCAGCCGCTCATTGTCGCGCTGGTGCAGGCCGATCGAGGGCTCGTCGAGCACGTAGAGCACACCGGTGAGCCCGGAGCCGATCTGGCTGGCCAGGCGGATGCGCTGGCTCTCGCCGCCGGACAGAGTGGCCGAGCCGCGGGCGAGCGTGAGGTAGTCGAGCCCGACATCGACGAGGAATTGCAGGCGCTCGACGATCTCGCGCAGGATGCGCCGGGCGATCTCCTGGCGTTGCGGCGTCAGCGTCGGCAGCACGTCGCTGAACCAGGCGAGCGCCGCGCGGATCGACAGTTCCGAGGCCTCGGCGATGTTGCTGCCGGCGACGCGCACGGCCAGCGCCTCGGGCTTGAGGCGCGCGCCCAGGCACACCTTGCAGGGCTTCTCCGCCTGGTAGCGGCTCATCTCCTCGCGCACCCAGGCGCTGTCGGTCTCGCGCCAGCGCCGTTGGAGATTGTGGATGACGCCCTCGAAGGGCTTGGTCACCGTGTAGGAGCGCGCG
>JAGXAV010000022.1 GCA_018971455.1 Rhodospirillales bacterium | reverse complement strand
GCTGCCGGGGGCCTGCAGGCGGCGGATGAGGGCCGAGATCTTGGCCACCGAGGCGCGGAGGGTGGCCAGCATGTCGGCGCGGAACTCCGGATTGTCCATGTGGATTTCGGCATTCGACAGAAGCAGCGAGAGCTGGCTGGAGACGTTCTTGATGTCGTGCGCGACGAAGGCGAAGCGCTTGCTGAATTCGTGCAGTTCGCGGGTTTGCAGCAGCACCTCGGTGGCGCGCTGCTCGGCGACGTAGGCGGCGACCTGGCGGCCGACCATGCGCAGGAGATCGTAGACCTCGCGGTCGAGCGCGAAGGGCGCGCGCGGGCGGGCCGCCAGGATGAACCCGGTCATCGCTTCGCCGTGGCGCAGCGGCACGGCGAGCCATACGCCGGCGAGCGGATCGCCCTCCGGGTCGGCGGCGGCAAACGGGGCGGCCTCGACCACCCAGTCACCGCCCCGCATCGCCGCCACCAGCCCGTGATCGGCCATCAACGGCGTGGTCACGGCCGGCATGTTCCACGCTCCCGCCCAGTGGAATGCGGCGTCGCGCGGCTCGCGCAGGAACAACGCGCCGGCCGGGCTGTCCACCACGTCGGCGACGGCGCGGATCACCCGGGTGTGCAGCGCCACATAGGCATCGGGTGCGGCGAGGGTGGCGATGCAGCGCAGCCATTCGCGGCGGTAATCGTAGCGGTGGCTGAAGAAGTGATCGACCACGGCGCGGCGCAGCACGGAACGGGCCGAGCGCGAGGTCAGCAGCACCGCGATGGTGACCAGGCCGGCAAAAATCAGGCTGATTTCGGCAACGCCGCCCCAGGCCGCGCCGAAGTAGCGCAGCGCCTCGCCGGCGATGACGAGGCCGATGAGGAAGATCCCGCTGATCAGCAAGGTGGCGCTGTGGAAGGCGGCACTCCGCGAGACCTGGATGTTGATCTCCCAGCGCCGGCGGTTCCGGCCGGCGGCAAGCGCGAGCAGCGGGGCGACCAGGATCGTCGCCACCGCGCGGCCTTCGAAGAGGGGGGCCGCGGCGCCGTGGAACAGCAAGGCATCGCCGGTCAGCGCGATGTCGTAGACCGACAGGGCGCCCAGCGCCACGCAGGGCAGGTTGACGTGCCATCGCGTGTCTTCGGCCGTGTTGAAATAGAGATTCTCGATGAGCAGGACGCTGCACACGGCGATGCCGAGCCGCGCCACGTTCCAGGACAGCCACAGCATCATCGACGCGTTCGCCGCCGCCCGGCTGACCACGAGCAGCACGCCGAGTGCGAGGGCCGCGACCATTCCGAGCATGAAAAAGGCCTGCCGCCGCTGCTGCCCGCGCGCCACGGTCCGGCGGTAGAGGTGCAGAAGGAAGGCGAACCAGGCGGCGGGACGGGCGAGTTCGAGTACCACCACCGCCGCGCCGAACGGCGGCCGCGGCGCCAGCATCACCGCGCCGGCCCAGGCGGCGGTGACCAACGCCGCGCCGGCCAGCAGCACGCCGCTGCGGCCGACCCGGCGCCGCGGCAGAACGGTGGCGGCGAGCGCCACATAGGCCAGGGCGCACAGACCGTACAGGATGGTCGCCGTCGAGGTCATCGATGCACCCGCCGGTTGCGGAGCCGTGCAATGGGATCGCGTCCGGGCCGGCCACGGGCCGACAGGAAACTGCCTTGCACTGGGTGGTCCGGCATCGCCTTCTTGCCCCGTTCCTGGTCCGACCTAGCGGCTTGGGCGAGGGCCGGTCAAGCATTCGCTCATGACCAGGACGACCGCCGGTTGCATTGGAATCTGAATGATCCGCGCAAACTAAACCTGATCTTTACGCTGCGCTGTTAGCAGTGCTACATGTCGTTTGAGAGCGTTCACGATCGAGCCGGTCGAGGTCAGGTCTGTGCCGAGGGCAGCCTCGTCCCAGCCTTAGGCGGAGCGGGCTGGATGCAGGTCGCCGCAGATGCAGGCGTGTAGCTCAGTGGCAGAGCGCTGCTATCACATGGCAGAGGGTGGGGGTTCGATTCCTTCCGCGCCTATTTTCGCATATCATTCATCAGTTGGCACAGGTCCGGGGCGAGCATGGTCATGACGCGGCGGCGAGTTTGGAATAGCGGGCGGGTTACGGCGCGGCGTGTGCTGGCCCAGCTTCTGTCGGTGGCGCTGCTGGCTGGATGCGCCAGCCAGATCGGCCCGCAGAATGCGGCCACGGTGCCGGCCACCCCGGTCGGCGCGGCCGGGAGCCCCACGGGCGCCGTCGATCCGACCAATCAGCAATATGTCATCGGCGCGGGCGACCAGCTCGGCATTTCGGTCTATCGCGCGCCGGAGCTGAGCGTGCCGAGCCTGCCGGTGCGGCCTGACGGGCGGATCTCGATGCCGCTGATCCCCGACATCGTCGCCGCCGGCAAGACGCCGACCCAGCTGGGCAAGGAGCTGACCGAACGGCTCAAGGAATACGTGAAGGACCCGATCGTCACCGTGATGGTGACCAACTTCGTCGGTCCTTTCAGCCGCCAGGTGCGGGTCATCGGCGAGGCCACGGCGCCGCAGGCGATCCCGTACCGCAATCACATGACCGTGCTGGACGTGATGATCGCGGTGAAGGGGCTGACCAAATACGCGGCCGGCAACAGCGCGGTGATCATCCGCGAGGTGAACGGCAAGAGCACCAAGATTCCGGTTCATCTGTCCGACCTGCTGAAGGATGGCGATATCGGCCAGAACGTCGAGATGCAGCCCGGCGATACGTTGATCATACCGCAGAGCTGGTTCTGAAGGCGTAGCCCGCGATGAGCGCCGTGTTGATTATGGCCCGCCGCATCCTGATTGCGGCGTGGCGCTATCGTTGGGCGGCGGTCGCGCTGTCATGGATCGTCTGCGGCGCCGGATGGACCATCGTCTATCTGATTCCCAACCAGTACGAGGCCAGCGCGCGGCTCTACGTCAATGTTGATGCGGTGCTGACGCCGCTGCTGCGCGGCATCGCCCTGGACAACTCGCTGAATGGCCAGCTCGATATTCTGCAACGCACGCTGCTGAGCCGGCCCAATCTCGAGAAACTGGTGTCCAACACGGATCTCGACCTCAAGATTCGCGGCCCGGCCGACATGGAAACCATGGTAAACGGCCTGGCGCAGGCCATCACGATCACGCCGCAGACGGAAAACCTGTTCCGCATCACCTATCGCAACACCAGCCCCAAGCTTGCCTATGACGTGGTGCAGGCGGTCCTGACAACGTTCATCGAAAGCCGCACCGGCAATAACCGCGCGGAGATGGACAACGCCCAGCTCTTCCTCCAGCAGCAGATCGCCGGATATGAGCGGCAGCTGCGCGACGCCGAGAAGAAGCGCGCCGATTTCCGCGCCAAATACGTCGATCTTCTGCCGGCCGGTGATGGCGGGGTTTCCGGCCTCGAGCAGGCGGACGCCACCGTGCATGACCTGCAGGGGCGGCTGGCCGACGAAGTGGCCAAGCGCGACGTGCTGAACAACGAGATCGCCAAGACCCCGCCGCTCGTTGTCACCGAATCCGCCGCCACGGCCGCCGGTCCCGGCGGCGCGGCGCTCGATCCGCGGGTCGAGGCGGCCCAGCGCGAGCTCGATGACCTCCTGCTGCGCGACACCAACAACCACCCGGACGTGATCGCCGCGCGCAAGCGGCTGGCCGCCCTGAAGGCGGAGGCCGCGTCGCACGCCGCCGCGGTCGCCAGCGCCATTGCCGCCGAAAAGGCCGCCATGGCGAAGGCCGCGATCAAGGCCGCCCGCGACAAATCGGCGACCGACGCCGCCGGCAAAGATTCGACAGGCAGCGCTGCGGTGCCGGCCCTGGGTTCGCATTCGCTGCCCAATCCCGTTTACGAGCAACTCAAGGTGCGGCTGGTCGAGGCGCAATCGAGCATCGCCTCCCTGCAGCGGCAGGTGGCCGACGCGATGCATAATCGTGACCGGCTGAACGAGATTGCCCGCAGCGCGCCCGGACTGCAGGCGGAATACATCAACCTCAACCGCGACTACGACGTGCTGCGCAAGAATTATCAGGAGCTGCTCGCGCGGCGCGAGTCGATGCGCATCGCGACCGCCGCGCAGGCCGATGCGGACAAGATCAAGATCCAGGTGGTCGATCCGCCGCAAGTGCCGCAGAATCCCGTGGCGCCGAAGCGCGCGCTGCTCCTGTTCGGCGTCCTGATCGCCGGCCTGGCCAGCGGCCTGGGGCTCGCGGTGCTGCTGGTGCAGTTCGATCAGTCCTTTCACACCATTGATGAGCTGCGGGATCTCGGGTTGCCGGTGGCCGGCGGCGTGTCGCTGCTCAACGTCGCCGTGGTGCGGGGGCGGCTGACCGCCGTCTTCCTGTTCGCCATGTCGGTGCTGCTGCTCGGCGGCGCCTATCTCGCCATTTCCTATCGCGTGCTGCATACAACGGGTGGCATCTGAGACATGACCAACGAGTCGGGACATCTGGTCGAGCGGGTTGCCGAGCGATTGCGCGGCATTGGCGGCCTCGCCGCGCCTGACCCGGCGCCCGAGCGCGACATTCGCCAGCATGTCCGCCGCGACCTGGAGCACCGGCCGATTCTGCGGGCAGGTGGTGAGCAGGCGCAGCCGCCGGAGGAGCCGGACCTGCGGTCCGATGCCGACGCGTCGCCTTCACCGGATGCGCCGCATGCCCAGTCGACGTCCTGGCAGGCGGGGCCGGAGGCCGCGGAGTCGGGCCACGAGCACGCCATGATCGACATGACGCGACGTGGTGCGCCGGTGCTCGCCGATGGCGCGACCGCCCTGGCGGTTCCCGAGGCGCCGCGCAGTGCGCCGCTCGACATGGCGGCGCTGGAAAAGGCCGGCCTGGTGGTGGGCCACAAGGTGCGGACGCGCATTTCCGAAGAGTTCCGCATCAGCGTCGGCCACATCCTGCGTTCGATGCACGCGAATTACAGTCCAGGCCGCGGCGCGCCCAACGTCATCATGGTGACCAGCGCGCGGCCGGGCGAGGGCAAGAGTTTCTCCACCCTCAATCTCGCCGGCAGCATCGCCCAGCATGCCCAGCGCGACGTCATCATGGTCGATGTGGATGCCAAGCAGCGCTCGATTTCCGCTGAGCTTGGCCTGTCCGAGCGGCCGGGCCTGCTCGATCTCAGTTCGAACACCGCGCTGCGCATCGAGGATGTGGTGATCCGCACGGCGATCCCGCATCTCTCTTTCATCGGCATCGGTTCGGGCCATACGGTCAGCGCCGAAATCTCGCCGACGCGCCCGGTCACCACGCTGGTCGAGCGCATTGCCCGCCGCTATCCCAATGCCGTCGTGCTGCTCGATGCGCCGCCTTGCCTCTCCACGAGCGACCCCAGTACACTGGCCCCGTTTGTCGGCCAGATCGTGCTGGTGGTGGAAGCCGAGCGGACGCAGCGCAACGAGGTCGTCGCCGCACTCGACCTGATCAAGGCCTGCCCCTCGGTCACGCTCATGCTGAACAAGATCAAGCTGACCACGAGCTACACTTTCGGGGCGTATCATTACTTTGGAACCTACTCTTAGGCCGCCGGCCCTGGCGCCGCGCGTGCGGGCGCCGGCCGGCACATTCCTCCGCAAGGCCGCGTCGCGAGCCAGGGCGTGGCGCCGCGTGGTGCTTCGCGGCGTCGGTCTGCTGACCGCCGGGCTGGGCCTGTCGCTCGGTTGGGGGTGGACGGCCGAGGCGCAGGGATTGCTGCCGGTCACCGGGCCGGATATTCGTGTCGGTGACCTGCGGAGCCAGTTCGATCAGGTCTTTCCCGGCGCGCTGCCGCCGGCCAGCGCCCATAGCTGGACCTTCACCCCGTCGCTCGATGTCAGCGAGACCTACGATGACGGTGTGGTGCTCAACAATGGTCGCACCGGAACCGACTTCATCACCCGCGTGTCCCCTGGCATCGCGGTCAGCGGCGACTCCGAGCGGCTCAAGGGTTCGCTGTTCTATGCGCCGGGCTTTGACCTGTTCGCCATCCACGGCAATCAGAACCGCATCGAGCAGAACCTCAACGCCGACGTCACGGCGACCATTGTGCCGGATCTTCTGTTCCTCGATCTGCGCGGCTATGCGGCGATGCAGTCCCTGCGCGGCGGGCAGACCCAGGCCACCAACGGGCAGGGGCAGGTCCAGACCGAGAGCTTCTCCGCGTCACCGCGCCTGCAACATCGCTTCGGCGGCACCGGCACGCTGGTGATCGGCGGCACCATCACCCGCTCGCTGAGCGATTCGGGCAAATCGACCGTCCCCGTTTCGCCCTTCGTGGCGCCGAATGCCGGCGGCGACTACACCTCCTATCAGGAGAACGCCTCGTTCACGACGGGCGAGGATTTCGGCCGGCTGCAGAGCAGCTCCAGCGCCATCGCCATCCAGTACGCCGGCACGGGCGCGCTCGCCCACGCTCATCGCCTGGTGTTCGACGAGCAGCTGACCTACGCGCTGAACCGCACCGTGGCGCTGACAGCGGGAATCGGGCACGAGGATATCGTCTATGGCGGCAGCACGCCGCAGAACATCCACGGTCTTACCTGGAATGGCGGCGTGCGGCTGACGCCGAACGACAAGACGTCCCTCGCGGTCAGCTACGGCCGGCATGACGGCGCAACCTCGCTCACCGTGGATGGCAGCCTGGCGCCCACCGCGCGCACACGCCTCTTCGTCGCCTACTCCGAGGCCATCGGAACGCAGCAGGAGGCGTTGCAGAACGCGCTGGCGAGCTCCACCGTCGGCCCCGGCGGCATCGTGATCGACCGGGTGACCGGCGCGCCGCTCCAGCTCAACAACAACTACTTCGGCACGCAGAGTTCGCTCTATCGCACCACCCGCGCCTCGATCACCGGCGTGCTGCTCTATGCCCGCGACACCTTCACCGCGAGCTTCGAGCATGACGACAACACCCTGATCTCGGCGTCCTCCGCGGGCGCGCCGGGCAACACCACCGGCCTGGTGGGCAGTGTCGCCTGGGCGCATATCCTGTCGGCCGCAGTGAACACCAACGCCTCGGTGCAGTACGCCGCCCGCAGCGCCGAAGGGGCCGGCAACCAGAACACTGTCTCGTTCACATTCGCGGTCAACTACCTCCTGAACGCGACCACCACCCTTTCCGCCCTCGCGACGCGCTCCGATACCAGCGGCAACCTTGCGGGCCAGAAATCGGGCCACGACATCGTTGTTGTCGCGCTGCACAAGAGCTTCTGACGGACGGCCGGGATGTACGAGACCTTCTACGATTTCACGGCCATGCCGTTCCAGCTCACGCCGGACAGCCGCTTCTTCTTCGGCAGCAAGGGCCACAGCCGCGCCATTTCCCATCTGATCTATGGCCTGTCCCAAGGCGAGGGCTTCATCGTCGTGACCGGCGAGGTCGGCGCCGGCAAGACCACGCTGGTCGAACGCCTGTGGTCCGAACTTGACCGCGACACCTATACGTTGGCCCGCATCAACACCACGCTTGTCTCGGGCGAGGATCTGTTCCGCTTAGCGATGACCGGGTTCGGCATTCCCAGCGCCGGCTTCGACAAGGCGACGCTGCTGCGGGATTTCGAGACCATGCTGCGCACCTACAGCGCCGGCGGGCGCCACTGCCTGCTGGTGGTGGACGAGGCGCAGAATCTCTCCGTGTCGGCGCTGGAGGAGCTGCGCATGCTCTCCAACGTCACCGTCGAGGGGCAATCCTCGCTCCAGACCATCCTGCTCGGCCAGCCGCAGTTCCGGCGCAAACTTGCCAGCCCCGATCTCGATCAGCTGCGCCAGCGCGTGCTGGCGTCCTACCATCTCGGCCCGCTGTCGGACGAGGAAACCCGCGCCTATATCGAGCACCGGCTGAACGCCGTCGGCTGGCATGGCGATCCGAACTTCACCGCGGGCGCCCACAGCGCGATCTTTCGCCATACCGGCGGCATCCCGCGGCGCATCAACCGGCTCTGCTCACGCGTCCTCCTCTATGGCGCGCTGGAGGAGAGCCACACCATCTCCGGCCCGATGGTGGACAACACGGCGCACGAGCTGCAGCAGGATCTCGATGGCGGGCCGCCCGGCGCCGAGGAATTTGCCGGCCAGCTCGGCGAGGCGATCGGCGCCGCGGGGGCCGATCTGCAAGAGCGAGGCCTGCACGACCGCGGCATGGCGGCCAATGCCGAACTGCTCGCGCGGGTACGGACGCTGGAGGAGACGGTGGCGCGGCGCGAGCGCGTGTTTGCCCGGCTGATGGACGTGGTCAGCGGTTTCAACCAGCAGCGCCGATGATGCCGGCTCCGACCACCCGCACCGAGCTGCCACGCAACGCGATGTCCGTTGACGTCGAGGATTACTTTCAGGTCCAGGCTTTTGCCGGCGTCATCTCGCGCGATGACTGGACCAGCTTCGCCCCCCGCGTCGAGGCGAATACCGATCGCATCCTTGAGCTTTTCGCGCAGGCGGGGATCAGGGCGACGTTCTTCACCCTCGGCTGGGTCGCGCAGCGCCATCCTGCCCTGGTGCGGCGCATCGTTGCCGGCGGCCATGAATTGGCCAGCCACGGCTACGGCCACGCCCCGGTGCACACGCTGGACGCGGCCGCGTTCCGGGACGATCTGCTGCGCGCGCGGCATCTGCTCGAGGATCACGGGGGCGTGGCCGTGCACGGCTATCGCGCGCCGACCTTCTCCATCGGGCCGCGCAGCCCGTGGGCCTATGCCGTGCTGGAGGAGACCGGCCATCGGTACAGCTCCTCGGTGTTCCCGATCCGTCACGATCTGTACGGCGAGCCGGATGCGCCGCGCACCGCCTTTCAACCCGCCGGCGGCGCGCTGTGGGAGTTGCCGATGACCACGGTGCGCCTGCTCGGACGCAACCTGCCCTGCGCCGGCGGCGGATATTTCCGCCTGCTGCCCTACGCGCTGTTCCGCATGGGGCTGCGCCGGGTGAACGGCATGGAGCAGCGGCCTGGCATTTTCTATTTCCATCCCTGGGAGATCGATCCCGGCCAGCCACGTGTCGCGGGCAGCGGGGCGGTGGCGCGTTTTCGCCATACGGTTCACCTCTCCGCCATGTATGGGCGTCTCGAGCGGCTGCTCGGCGATTTTGGCTGGGGGCGGATTGACCACGTCTTCGCCGATATTCTGGCGGGAGCCTGAGTGTTGCCATGGCGGTGACGTGTCGCATCCTGCCGGACGCAGCCGAGGCGGCCTGGGACGGGTTTGTCCGGGCCCATCCCGAGGGCAGTTTTTTCCACCTCGCGGCGTGGCGCCAGGTGATCGCGCGCGGCTTCGGCCACGCGACGGAGTACATTCTTGCGGAGCGCGATGGGGCGGTGGTCGGCGTGTTGCCGCTGGCGCGGGTGCGCACGCGCCTGTTCGGCGATTCCCTGATCTCCGTGCCGTTCTGCGTCTATGGCGGCCCACTGGCCGCCGATGCGGAGGCCGCCGCTGCCTTGTACGCACATGCCGAGGCGCTGATGCGCCAGCTTGGCGTGCCGGTCATGGAGTTTCGCTTTCGCACCCCTCCCGCCTGGCTTGACGAGACCGCCTGGCCCGCCCGCAGCGACCTCTACGTCACCTTCCGCAAACCGATCGCCGGGGACGACGATGCCAATCTCAAGGCGATTCCCCGCAAGCAGCGCGCGATGGTACGAAAAGGCATCGATCGCGGCCTGGTATCCGTGCTCGACCCCGGTGCTGACCGGCTGCACGACATCTACGCCGAGAGCGTGCGCAATCTCGGCACGCCGGTCTTTGCGCGGCGGTATTTCCGCCTGCTCATGGAGGTCTTTGCCAAGGAGTCAGATATCGTCACCATTCTCGACGGCGACATGCCGATCGCCTCGGTGATGAATTTCTATTTCCGCGACGAGGTCCTGCCCTATTACGGCGGCGGACGCGCCATCGCGCGCGAGCGCTACGGCAACGACTTCATGTACTGGGAGGTGATGCGTCGCGCCGCCGCGCGCGGCATGCGCCTGTTCGATTTCGGGCGTAGCAAGCTCGGCACCGGCGCCTTTGCCTTCAAGAAGAACTGGGGCTTCATCCCCGAACCCCTGCATTACCGCTTCCACCTTGCCGACGGAGCGAGCATTCCGGATCACAACCCGCTCAATCCGAAATACCGTGCCTTCATCGCCGCCTGGAAGCGCCTGCCCCTGATGCTGGCCAACCGCCTTGGCCCCCCCATCGTTCGGGGGTTGGGATGAACCGGATGGCACGCGATCCGGCAAAGCGGCCCGGCATGCTTTTCCTGTGCCACCGCATCCCCTATCCGCCGGACAAGGGGGACAAGATACGGGCATGGAACATGTTCGTTCATCTGTCGCGCCGCTTCGACATGCATGTCGGCTGTTTCGTGGACGACCCGGCCGATCAGATCCACGAGCCGCGGCTGCGGGCGATGTGCGCCGATCTTGCCTGCGTTCCGCTCGGCCCATGGCGCCAGAAGCTGCGCGCGCTGCTCGCGGCGCGCCCGGGGCGTCCGCTGACGCGCGACTATTTCCGCGATGCGGCGATGCGCCGATGGGTCGAGGCCAAGCTCGCCGATTCGGGCATCGAGCATGTCTTCGTGTTCTCGTCAGGCATGGCCGACTATGTCCTCGATCACGAGCGGGACGGGATGGTCCTCGATATGGTCGATGTGGACTCGGAGAAATGGCGTGACTACGGCCACCAGGCCCGTGGCGTGGCGCGGCTGTTCTGGGCCCGGGAGGCCCGGACCCTGCTGGAGTTCGAACGGCTGGCTGCCAGTCATTTTTCGACGACGCTGTTCGTGTCGGAGCATGAGATGCAGCGCTTCGCCACGCTCGCCCCGGAATCCTCCCCCCGCCTCGATTGGGTGGAGAACGGCGTCGACCTCGATTATTTCTCACCGGAACGGAGCTTTCCCACACCCTTCGCCGATGGCGCGCCGCACCTGGTCTTCACCGGAACCATGGATTACTGGCCGAATGCCGATGGGGTGACCTGGTTCGTGCGTCACGTCATGCCGCTTCTCGCCCGGCGAAGCCCTGGCCTGCGTCTGTCCATCGTCGGCGCCAACCCAACCCCGAAGGTGCGCGCCCTGTCGGGCCCTGGTGTGGAGGTGACCGGGCGCGTGGCCGATGTGCGGCCCTATCTGGCCCATGCCGCGGCCGTGGTGGCGCCTCTGCGCATCGCGCGCGGCGTCCAGAACAAGGTGCTGGAGGCGATGGCGATGGCGCGGCCGGTCATTGCCACTCCTGAAGCCTTCGAGGGGGTGCGGGCCCAGGCCGATCGCGACGTGCTGGTGGCCGGCGACGCCGCGGCGATGGCACGGCGGGTGGACGAGGTGCTCGATGGCGCTCACCCGGGCATCGGTGCCGCGGCGCGGGCGGCGGTGCAGCGCCACCATGCCTGGCCGATCACCTTGCGCCGGCTGGACCGGCTGTTCGACCGGCCTCCAACCGCGGCGGCCGCGCCGGACGCGCCCGCCCGGGCGGCGGTGCATCCGTGAGCGGCGGCATGACCACCACGACCATACACGACCTCTCGCTCGGCATGCGGCGCGTGCGCCCGGTGCTGCCGGCTCTGTTCCTCGGCCTCGTGCCGCTCGGCGCCATCTTTCACGCCGAAATCGCCGCTGCGGTGCAGACCTGGATCGAATCGACCGCCTACAGCCACTGCTTCTTCGTGCTGCCGATTGCGCTCTATCTGGCATGGGATCGGCGGCACAGCCTGGCGGCGGTGCCGGTCGTGCCTCTGCCGGTTGCAACCTTGCTGGTGCTGCCGCTCGCCGCGGCCTGGCTGGTGGCGGAGCGGCTCGGCATCATGGAGGGGCGCCAGCTCGTGGCGCTCACCATGCTGGAGGTGCTGTTTCTCGCCATACTCGGATGGCGCATGGCCCATGCATTGATGGCGCCGCTGCTCTATCTCTATTTCCTGGTGCCGTTCGGCGCCTTCCTGACGCCGCAGCTGCAGGATTTCACGGCTCATTTCATTACCGGGGGCCTTACCTTCCTCGGCATCCCGAATGCCTCGGACGGCAACGTCATCGCCATTCCCGAAGGCCGCTTCTTTGTCGCCGAAGCCTGTGCGGGGTTGCGCTTCCTGATCGCCTCGATCGCCTTCGGCGCGCTCTACGCCACGCTGATCTATCGCGGCGCCTGGCGGCGCGCCGCGTTCATTGCGGTCTCCATCGTGCTGCCGGTCATCGCCAACGGGGTGCGGGCCCTGGGCATCGTCGTGCTCGCGCATTTCCTTGGCAGCGCCAAAGCCGCGACGGCCGATCATATCATCTACGGCTGGGTCTTCTTCTCGGCCGTCATCCTGCTGCTGATCCTGGCAGGGCTGCCGTTCCGCCAGGATCAGCCCGAAGCCACGGACGGGCCGGCGCCGCAGGTGCCG
>JAGXAV010000503.1 GCA_018971455.1 Rhodospirillales bacterium | reverse complement strand
GCCCTCCTCCTGGGAGATCAGCTGCGTGCGCCCGTCGCCGTAGCCGCGCGGCAGGGCGGTGTCCTCGATGGTCATGGCGGAGACGCCGGCGCCCTCCAGCTCGACGACGGTGCGCATGACGCTGAGCGCGTTGCCGTAGCCGTGATCGGCATCGACCAGCAGCGGCAGCGGCGCCGCGCGGGCGATGCGGCGGATCTGCTCGGCGAACTCGCTCAGCGTCAGCACCACCAGATCCGGCGCGCCGAGCACGCTGAGCGAGGCGATGGAGCCCGCGTACATGCCGAGCTCGAAGCCGAGATCGGCGGCGTTGCGCGCGGAAATGGCGTCGAACACCGAGGCGGGGTGCAGGCAGGCGTCGCCGGCCAGCGCGGCTCGGAACGCATTGCGCCGTTGCGTAAAATTCATTGCTCTCTCCTGTCGGATTCGCCGGCCCCAGCCTGCCCGATCCGGCGGCGTTCGGCGAGGCCGTGTCATTGACATGGGGGGCGTACCTCTCTTTGATCCGGCCATCTCACGAACCACATCATTTCGGGGTCTGTCGCCATGAAAATCCGTGCCGCCTTGGGCGCACTCTGCCTCTTTGCCCTGCCATGGCTGCCCGGCCCGATCGCGCCGGCCCAGGCCGCGCCGGCGAAGGACACGCTGACCATCGGCATCGCGCAATTCCCCTCCAGCCTGCATCCGGACATCGATGCCGAGGTGGTGAAGGCCTATGTGCTCGGCTTCGTCATCCGCCCGATCACGGCGTTCGACAAGGACTGGAAGAATTCCTGCCTGCTGTGCACGACTCTGCCCACCATCGCCAACGGGCTTGCCAAGTTCGAGACCCAGCCCGGCGGCGCCAAGGGCATGGCGGTGACCATCAAGCTGAAGCCCGATCTCGCCTGGGGCGACGGCGTTCCGGTGACGACGAAGGATCTTCTGTTCACCTGGAAGATCGGCAAGGACCCGGCTTCCGGGTTCAGCAACCCCAATCCCTGGACGCGCGTTTCCAGCATCGACGTGGTGGATGATCACACCGCGGTGCTGCACCTCAACAAGGTGCTGACCTCCTACAACCAGTGGGACCAGCTGCTGCCGGCCCATATCGAGGAGCCGGTGTACAACAAGGCCGGCAGCCCGGCGGCCTACATCAAGGAGACGGTCTTCAACACCGCGCCGACCACGGCGGGGCTGTATGACGGCCCGTATCTGGTGAGCGAGTATCAGTCCGGCGTGCAGGTGGTGCTCTCGCCCAACCCGCACTGGGCCGGCCCCAAGCCCGGTTTCAAGCACATCGTCCTCAAGCTGATCGCCAACACCGCCGCCCTGCAGGCCAACCTGCTTTCGGGCGACGTGGACATGGCCGCCGGCGAGGGCATCGGCCTGACGATCGACCAGGTGCTGGCGCTGCGCAAGCAGCACCCCAAGCAGTTCACCTATATCTTCAAGCCGAGCCTGACCTATGAGCACATCGATCTGAAGAAGGAGAATCCCTTCCTTGCCGATCTGCGCGTGCGCCAGGCGCTGCTCTACGCCATCGACCGCCAGACCCTGGTGAAGAAGCTGTTCGAGGGCACGCAGCCTGTCGCCGATACCTGGGTGAACCCGCTCAACCCGACCTATACGGCGAACGTCAAGAAATATCCCTTCGATCCGAAGAAGGCGCGCGCGCTGCTCGCCGAGGCCGGATGGAAGCCCGGGGCCGACGGCATCTGCCGCAATGCCGCCGGGCAGGAGCTGTCGCTCGAAATCGCCACCACCTCGGGCAACACGCTGCGCGAGCTGACCGAGCAGGTGCTGCAGAGCGAGTGGAAGGCGGTCTGCGTCAAGGTGGACATCAAGAACCAGCCGCCGCGCACGCTGTTCGGCGAAACCGCGAAGAAGCGCCAGTTCACCGGCATGTTCATGTATGCCTGGTCGTCGGGCGTGACGGAGAGCCCGCGGCGCACCCTGGCGAGCACGGATATTCCGACGGCGGCGAACAACTGGACGGGCGCCAACTACATCGCGTTCGCCAACCCCAAGATGGACGCGGACATCACCGCGGCGGAAAGCGAGCTCGACCCCGCGAAGCAGAAGGCCCTGTGGGCCGACATGCAGAAGATCTACGCCGACGAGCTGCCGGTGCTGCCGTTGTTCTTCCGCGCCGATCCGCACGTGATCCCGACCTGGCTGAAGGGCTACACGCCCACCGGACAGAGCGACATGAGCGTGCTGTGGGCGGAAAACTGGCATCCGGGCTGATCGCTTGAACGCCGAAGCCGGCGGGGCGCTGCTCGAAGTTAGCGCCCTGCAGGTCGGCTTCCCGCGCCCCGCCAGCCAGGGCGGCATGCGCCACGTGGTGGGCGGCATCGGCTACCGCCTCGCCGCCGGCAGAACCCTCGGCGTGGTGGGCGAGAGCGGCTGCGGAAAATCGAT
>JAGXAV010000502.1 GCA_018971455.1 Rhodospirillales bacterium | reverse complement strand
GGTTCAACGAGCCGGTGCGCAGCGCGGTGCAGGAGAGCGTGAACGTCGCGCGCGGCTATCTGGAGGAGCACCGCAACACCATCCGCGCCGACGCGCTGGGCATGGCCGCCGATCTCGCCCGCGCCGGCCGCCTGCTCGGCACGGACGCCAATGCCTTCGCCCAGGTGTTGGCCGGGCAGACGGCGCTGCGCGGCCTGACGGATGCGGTGATCTTCGAGCCGGTGACCGGCCAGGTGATCGCCTCCGCCGGGCTGATGGCCGATGCCGGGGCGAACCTGCCGCCGGCCTCGGCGATCGCCATCGCGCGCGCGGGCGAGGTGGCGGTGCTGGGCAACACCGAAAGCACGCGGGTGACCGCAGTGGTGCGCCTCGACGCCACGCCGATGCTGCTGCTGCAGATCAGCCGGCCGGTCGATCCGCAGATTCTCGGCTACATGAAACGCACCGAGCAGGCGGCGGCGGAATATCACCGGCTGGACACCAACCGCGCCGGATTGCAGGTGACCTTCGCGCTGATCTTCGCGCTGGTGGCGCTGCTGGTGCTGGCCGCGGCGGTGCTGATCGGGCTGGTACTGGCCAACCAGATCGCGCGGCCGGTCGGGCGGCTGATCACCGCGGCCGAGCGGGTGCGCGCGGGCGATCTGGCGGTGCGGGTGCCGGAAAGCAGCAGCGGCGACGAGCTGGCCGGGCTGTCGCGCGCCTTCAACCGCATGACCGGCCAGCTGGCGGCCCAGCGCAGCGAGCTGATGGACGCCTACAGCCAGATCGACGAGCGCCGGCGCTTCACCGAGGCGGTCCTGTCCGGCGTCTCGGCCGGGGTGATCGGGCTCGATCCGCAGGGGCGCATCGAGCTGCCCAACCGGGTCGCGGGCGAGCTGCTCGGCATCGACCTGCTCGGCGCCATCGGCCGGCCCCTGGGCGAGGTGGTGGCGGAGTTCGCGCCGCTGCTGGCCGAGGCTCAGGCTTTCCCCGAGCGGCCGCGCACGGCCGAGGTGCAGATCGGCCCGCCGGCGGCGCGGCGCACGCTGCTGCTGCGCATCGGCGCCGACCGCAGCTATGAGCGCGGCGACGCGGAGGGGGTGCATGGCCGCAATTTCGGCTTCGTCGCCACCTTCGACGACATCACCGCGCTGCAATCGGCCCAGCGCATGGCGGCATGGGCCGACGTGGCGCGGCGCATCGCCCACGAGATCAAGAACCCGCTCACGCCCATTCAGCTTTCTGCCGAACGGCTGAAGCGCCGCTTCGCCCGCGAGATCACCTCCGACCCCGACACCTTCATCCAGTGCGCCGACACCATCGTGCGCCAGGTGGGCGATATCGGGCGCATGGTGGACGAGTTCTCCGCCTTCGCGCGCATGCCGGTGCCGGTGATCCGGCCCGAGGATGTCGGCCGCATCGCGCGCGAGGCGCTGGTGCTGCAGACGACCGGCCATCCGGAAATCACCTGGGTGACGGACATCCCGCCGCGCGGGCCGGTGGCGCCGTGCGACCGGCGGCTGGTGGGCCAGGCGCTGACCAATCTGCTGCAGAATGCCGCCGATGCCGTGTCCATGCGGCCGGATGGCGGCGGCGGGCGCATCGTGGTGACGGTGCAGGCGGTCGCGGGGCGCGCGGTGCTGCGCGTGGCGGATGACGGAATCGGATTGCCGACGCAGGATCGTGCGCGACTGACCGAGCCCTACGTCACGCACAAGCCGAAGGGGACCGGACTTGGCCTCGCAATCGTCAAGAAGATCATGGAGGATCACGGCGGGCAGGTGGTGCTGCAGGACCGTGTGGCCGATGCCGCGTGGCCGGGCGGCGGCACGGTGGCCGAGTTGTGGCTGCCGGAGGCCGCGGGCGCAGAGGGCGGGACGGGGAATGGGGCCGGCTGATGGCGCATGAAATCCTTATCGTCGATGACGAGCCGGATATCCGCCTGCTGGTGGACGGCATTCTCAGCGACGAGGGCTATGAGACCCGGCAGGCGGGCGATTCCGATGCGGCGATTGCCGCCTTCAAGGCGCGCCGGCCCTCGCTCGTGATCCTCGATGTGTGGTTGCAGGGCTCGCGGCTCGACGGGCTCGGCATCCTCCAGGCGCTGCATGGGGAGGAGCCGCACGTGCCGGTGGTGATGATCTCCGGGCACGGCACGATCGAGACGGCGGTCGCCGCGATCCAGCACGGGGCCTACGATTTCCTCGAGAAGCCTTTCCAGTCCGACCGGCTGCTGCTGGTGGTGCGCCGGGCGCTGGAGGCCGCGCGGCTGGCGCGCGAGAACGCTGAGTTGCGGCTGCGCGCCGGGCCGGAGACGGCGCTGACCGGCGAGAGTGCGGTGATCGGCGGGCTGCGGGCGGCGGTGGAGCGGGTGGCGCCGACCGGCTCGCGCGTGCTCATCACCGGGCCGGCGGGGGCGGGCAA
>JAGXAV010000501.1 GCA_018971455.1 Rhodospirillales bacterium | reverse complement strand
TAACATCCCCCCCGCGGGGCGCCCGCACCGGCGCCATCCGCTGATCGGGAGGCCGCCATGCGCCGCATGCTCCTTTTCCTTGCCGCCCCGCTCCTCCTCGCGACGCCCCTCGCCGGCCGCGCCGCGACGGTGGTGCAGACCATCACCGGCCTGTCGCAGTCGATGGGCGATTTCACGCCCTTCGACATCAATGCCCTGCCCTTCGACACCACGCTGGGCACGCTGCTCGGGGTCAGCGTGGAATTGAGCGGCAATTACACCCCGCAGGTCTTCAACGACAATGCGGGCACGTCGCCGCCCACCACGGTCAGCCTCAGCAGCCATCTGTTCGTCTTCGCGACGAATGGCGGACCGACCACCACCATCGCGCTGGGCTCGCAAACCGTGCCGCTCATCCTGGGCGGGAGCAACCCCTTCACCGGCAGCGCGATCGGAACCAGCACGCCCGTGGACCAGACCATCAATCTCGCCGATCTCGCCGCCTTCGAGAACATATTGCCAGGCCCGCCGCTTCCCCTGCTGGTGGAATACGGGTTCCGCAGCACCGACGGGATCGCCGGCAGCGGCTCCGACCTGACCAGCTTCAGCGGCCAGGCGGTGCTGACCTACACCTACGCCGTTCCCGAACCGCCGGCCTTGCTGCTTCTCGCCGCCGGCCTCGCGGGATTGGCCTGGATCCGGCGTCGTACTGCTTGATTCAGGCCAGCCCCGGCTGATTCAGGCGCGGCCCTGGCGGGGCGATCGCAATCCGGCGATCGCCCCGCCGCCCTTCAGGCCCGCTTCACCCCGTACATCTGCGGGTAGCCGTCGCGGATATCCTTCAGATAGTTCCGGTAGGCGGTTGGCTGCTTGTACATGCCAAGCGGCACGTACGGCACGGTCTGCCAGAAATTGACCTGCATCTGCTCGCACAGCTTCTGCTGGGCGGCGAGATCCGGGGCGGTGAACCAGGCGTTGCGCAGCGCCTCCATCTTGGGATCGGTCGGCCAGCCCACCCAGGCGCCCTTGCCGTTGCCGCGGATGGCGATGTTGGGCGCCGGGCTGACATTGCCGGGCCCGCCGAGGAAGGTGAAGAAAATGCTCCAGCCCCCCTTGTCGAGCGGCGACATGCTGGCGCGGCGCTGCACCACCGTGCCCCAGTCCAGGCTCTGCATATCGACGTTGAATCCGATCTTCTTGAGCAGGTCGGCAGCCACCTGCGCCTCCGCATAGATCGTCGAGATGGTGGTCGCCGCCAGCAGCACGATCTTCTCGCCCTTGTAGCCGGCCGCGGCGAGTTCCTTCTTCAGCGCGGCATAATCGGTCGAGCCGTGGGTGACGCCGATGCCGACCGTGCTCGCCATCGGCGTGCCGGGGACGAAAACACCGACATCGGTCGTCACCAGCTTGGGCACCGAACCGGCCACCGCATCCATGAAGTCGCTCTGGTTGCAGGCCTTGAGCACGACGCGGCGGATCGCCGGATTGTCGAATGGCGGCAGCAGGCAGTTGAAGCGCAGGCAGCCGATCTCGCCGCTGATATCGGTGACCCGCAGGACGAGATCATGGTTCTTCTCCAGCGACGGCACGAGGTCGAGCGCGGGGTTTTCCCACCAATCGACTTCCTTGCTGGTCAGCGCGCCGGCGCTGGTCGCCGGGTCCGGCACCACGTGCCACTCGACACGGTCGAAATAGGCGATTTTCGGCCCCGCGGTGAAGCTCGGCACGCCATCGGCCCGCGGCACGTAGCCCTCGAACTTGTCGAACACCATGAGCGAGCCGACGACGCGCTCCTTGGTGTTGAAGCGGAACGGCCCGCTGCCGATCGACTCCGTCACCTGCTTGCCGGCGGCCACGTTGGTCACCCGCTCGGGCATGATGCAGGAGCTGTACTGCGACAGCGCGCTCGGCAGCAGCGCGAAGGGCTCCTTCAGGCGAAAGCGGATCACCTTGTCCGAGGGTGCCGAAACCTCGTCGGTGCGCGCCATCAGCGCGCTGCCGAGCGGGTCGTTGGCGCCCCAGCGCTTGATGCTGGCGACGCAGTCGCGCGCCAGCACCGGCGTGTTGTCGTGGAACTTCAGCCCGTCGCGCAGCGTCAGCTCCCACTGCTTGCCGTCGGCGCTGGTGGTGTGGCCGGCGACCATTTGCGGCTGGACAGCGAATTTCGCGTCGATGCCGTACAGCGTGTCGTAGACGGCGAGCGAATAGTTGCGGGTGATGTCCGCCGTCGTCCACACCGGATCGAGCGAGGCGACATCGGCCTGCGGAATGAATTTCAGCACCGAACTGCCGGCCGCGCGCGCGAGCTTCGGCGCGGCCAGTGCCACAGGAACGGCCGCGGCCGATTTCAGGATGTCACGACGACGCATTGTTTTCTCCCTCTTGGCGGATTTCCCGCATTGCCTCGGAGGCGGATGCTGGACCGCGCG
>JAGXAV010000500.1 GCA_018971455.1 Rhodospirillales bacterium | reverse complement strand
TCGTTCAGCGGATAATTCTGCGGCTCCATCGGGATCGAGACGAACAGCTCATGCCCCGCCGCCCGCGCCGCCGCCAGCACCTCCGCGAGAGAGGCCGGCGGCGCCGGGGCCGCGGCGAGCGGCGCTGGCGCGGGAACGGCCGCATAGGGCGAAACCGCCAGCGAAACGGCACCCGGCAGGGCGTGAATGGCGGCCAGGCTGTCCGCCGCCGACAGCCCGATGCCCGCCAGCAAAACGGCCACCACCGGCCGCCCCGCCGCCGCCGGCGGGGTGGCGGCATAGACATGCATCGCCATGCGCCCATCGGCGGCGATCCGCGGCAGCATGGCCCCGGGATAGGCGGGCGAAGGCTCCAGCAGGGCCGGATCAGGCGCCGCGATCACCCCGCTCACGGGCACAGGCGCGGTGGGCACCGGCGCGCTGGCGACCGGCGGGCTCGCGGGCGACAGCGCGGCAGGGGTAGCGGCAACCGGTGCCGCCGGCGCGGCTGGCGACGCGGCTGGCGGGGCGGCTGCCGGGGTCGGCGCGGCTGGAGCGGCCGGCCCATGCGCCGCCGGCAGCGGCCCCAGCCATTGCAGCACGCCCGCGCCGACCGCCAGGGCCACCAGCACCGGCGCCCAGAACCACAACAGCGCGCGCCGTGCGCCGGCCACGGCTCCCTCCCCTGCCCGCGCGCCCCTACTTCGCGGCGTGCTGCATCGTCTCCATCGCGGCGACGACCTTGAGGGCCTGCTGCAACTGGTAATCCGTCGAGGTCTTCAGCGGATCGAAGGCCGGCCACCCCTCGGGCGGCAGCTTGGCGATCTCCTTGGCGATCGGCGGCAGGTCCTGGCGCGGCGGCAGCGAAGTGTCGGCCGGCGTGCCGCCGGTGTTGGTCAGCGCGCCCTTGAGGTCGATCTCCCGCTCGGCGAGGAAACTCGGCACCTCCGTCCGGCTCGACCGCACCTCGATATCCGGCGTGATGCCGAGCCCCTGGATGGAGCGGCCGGAGGGCGTGTAGTAGCGCGCCGTGGTCAGCCGCATCGCGCCGTTGCCGGGCAGCGGAATCACCGTCTGCACGCTGCCTTTGCCGAAGCTGCGCGTGCCCATCATGATGGCGCGCCGATGGTCCTGCAGGGCGCCGGCGACGATCTCGCTGGCCGAGGCCGAGCCGCCATTGATCAGCACCACCATCGGCAGCCCGTTGGTGATGTCGCCGTTCTGGGCGTTCCAGCGCTGGCTGTCCTCGGGGTGGCGGGCGCGGGTGGAGACGATCTCGCCCTGGTGGATGAAATCATCGCCCACTGCCACCGCCTGATCGAGCAGCCCGCCCGGGTTGTTGCGCAGGTCGAGCACGAGGCCCTTCAGCTTGCCCCCCGCCTTGGCCTGCAACGCCTTGTAGGCCGCCCGCAGCCCGCTATCCGTCTGCTCGCTGAAGCTGGTGATGCGGATATAGCCGATATCGCCCGCCTCCATGTGCGACTTGATCACCTGGATGTGGATGATCTCGCGCTTCATCGACAGCTCGATCGGCTTGTCCACCCCGGTGCGCTTGATCGACAGCGTGATCTTGCTGTTCACCGGCCCGCGCATGCGGTCCACCGCGTCGTTCAGGCTCAGCCCCTGCACGCTCTTGCCGTCGAGTGCGAGGATCAGGTCGCCGGCCTTGACCCCGGCCCGGCTGGCCGGCGTGTCGTCGATCGGGCTGATCACGCGGATGAAGCCGTTCTCCTGCGTCACTTCGATGCCCAGGCCGCCGAACTGCCCGGTGGTCTGCACCTGCATGTCCTGGAAGCTCTTGGCGTTCATGTAGTTGCTGTGCGGATCGAGCCCGCTCAGCATGCCGTTGAGCGCGTTCTCGATCAGCACCTTGTCGCTGACCGGCTGGACGTACTCGGCGCGCACGCGCTCGAACACGTCGCCGAACAGGGCGAGCAGCTTGTAGGTTTCCGCCCGGCTGGCGTCGTTCGGCTGGGCCTGCGCCCATGCCGCGGGAAACATCGCCAGGCCAAGGGGCCGGCCGAGCATCCCCGAGAGCGGACCCACCGCCACCCCCGTCGCAAACGCCGCACCCAACAGCAACCCGGTCCGAAGCTTCATATCGATGTCCTCTCGCGCATCCCGCGCGGCTGTCTCATTGTCGGGGCCCGTGGCCCCCCGTCAACTTACGACGCCGTTAGCTGTCAAGGCGCCGGCGTCCAGATCGTCCAGTCCTGCCCCGCCTGTTCCTGGCCCGTCAGCTTCCGGCCCGCAGGAACGGCGCCGGATTCACCGCGCGGCCATCCTTGCGCAGCTCCAGGTACAGCCCCGGCCGCGTGCCGGATGCCCGCGGGTCCCACCCGGGCATGACGCCGAGCGGCTCGCCCGCCCGCACCGACTGGCCAACCTGCGCGTCCAGCCGATCAAATCCCGACAGCACGAAATCGTACCCATGCCCGCAA
>JAGXAV010000499.1 GCA_018971455.1 Rhodospirillales bacterium | reverse complement strand
GGAAGAAGAGCATGGCCGTGAAGGTCGCCATCAACGGGTTCGGCCGCATTGGGCGGCTGGTGCTGCGCGCCATCGTGGAGAGCGGGCGGAGCGATATCGCGCCGGTCGCCATCAACGATCTGGGAAGCGTCGAGGCCAATGCGCATCTGCTGCGTTATGACAGCGTTCATGGGCGCTTTCCTGGCGAGGTGGAGGTGGTGGGGGATACCATCACCATCCGCCATAACGGGCGCGTCTGGGGGCCGATCAAGGTTTCCGCCGAGCGCGAACCGACCAAGGTCCCTTACCAGGGCATCGACGTTGCGATGGAGTGCACCGGCCGGTTCACCAGCAAGCAGGCTGCGTCGGCGTTGATTGCCGCCGGCGCACGCAAGGTGCTGATTTCGGCGCCGGCCGACGGCGCGGATGCCACCATCGTCTACGGCGTGAATCATCATGTACTGACCCGCGACATGACGGTCGTGTCGAATGCTTCCTGTACCACCAACTGCCTTGCCCCGATCGCCAAGGTTCTGCATGACAGCTTCGGGATCGTGCGTGGCTACATGGTGACAATTCATTCCTACACTGGCGACCAGAACACGGTTGATACGCTGCACAGCGATCTGCACCGGGCGCGCGCGGCCGCTGTCTCGATGATTCCGACCAGCACCGGGGCTGCCCGCGCGGTGGGGCTGGTGATGCCCGAGCTCAAAGGCAAGCTCGACGGCACGGCCGTTCGCGTGCCGACGCCGAATGTCTCGCTCGTTTCGCTCGACGCGGTGCTGGGGCGCAGCGTGACCAAGGAGGAGATCAACGCGGCGATGAAGGCGGCAAGCGAGGGGCCGCTGAGAGGGATTCTCGGCTACAGCACGGCGCCCCTGGTATCTGCCGATTTCAATCATGTTCCCGCGTCTTCGACCTTCGATGCGACGCAGACCGCAGTTGTTGATGGAGGGCTTGCGCGGGTGATGAGCTGGTACGACAACGAGTGGGGCTTCTCCAACCGGATGTCGGACACCGCCGCCCTGCTGGGCAGTCTCTAGGCGTGACCTTCCGCACGCTTGACGAGATCGATGCCGCCGGTCAGCGCGTGCTGGTACGCGCCGACCTCAACGTGCCGGTGCGCGATGGAAAGATCACCGATCTTTCGCGCATCGAGCGGCTCTCGCCGACCATTCGTGAGCTCGCCGCAAAGGGCGCGCGGGTGATCGTGTGCAGCCATTTCGATCGCCCGAAAGGTCGGCGCGTCGCATCCATGTCGCTGGCGCCGATGGCGCTGGCCCTGGGGGCGGTTCTTGGCAGCCGGGTGCGGTTCGCCGAGGATTGCATCGGGATCGCCGCACAGCAGGCGGTGGAGACGCTGGCTGAAGGCCATGTGCTGGTGCTGGAGAATACGCGCTTTCATCCCGGGGAGGAGGCGAACGACCCGGCCTTTGCCGCCGAGCTTGCCAGGCTTGCGGATCTCTTCGTCAACGACGCGTTCTCGGCGGCCCATCGGGCACATGCCAGCACGGAGGGCGTGGCGCATTTGCTGCCGGCCTATGCCGGGCGGCTGATGCAGGCCGAATTGGAGGCGCTCGGCGCGGCGCTCGATCATCCGGAACGGCCAGTGGCGGCGGTTGTGGGCGGGGCGAAGGTCTCCACCAAGCTCGAGCTGCTTGGCAACCTGGTGCGGCGTGTCGATGTTCTGGTGATTGGCGGGGCGATGGCCAACACCTTTCTGGCCGCCGGGGGAAAGGCAGTCGGGCGTTCGCTGGAGGAGGCGGAGCTGCATGACACGGCGCGAGGCATCCTGCGTCAGGCACGGGAGAGCGGATGTGAGATCCTCCTGCCCAGCGACGCGGTGACGGCAACCGAGTTCCGTGCTGACCCGCCGACCCGGATTGTGGCGGTGGATGCCGTGCCTGCTGACAGCATGATTCTGGACGTGGGGCCGGCGACGGTGGCGATGCTGACGAGCCGGCTGGCGGCGGTGCGGACCTTGGTCTGGAACGGCCCGCTTGGCGCCTTCGAGACTCCGCCATTTGATGCAGCGACGGTCGCGCTGGCGCGCTTCGTGGCGGCGGCGACCCAGGCCGGGCGGCTGCGCAGCGTGGCGGGAGGCGGCGATACGGTGGCGGCCCTGCGTCAGGCCGGCGTGGCGGACCAGATGAGCTATCTATCCACGGCCGGTGGCGCGTTCCTGGAGTGGATGGAGGGGAAGACCCTTCCAGGGGTTGCGGCGCTCGGCAGGTAGCCCACAGGGGGCGCAATTGGCGGTGTGACGCCGAAAGATCGGCCCGCTGCTCCGGCGGGCCGAATCGCGCGTTCGTCGGCGATGGCGCCAGGCGGGCGCCGCGCCCGGTCGATGTCCCGGTGTGGATCCCGATCCAGATCGGCGGCGCCATACAAGGCGCCGTGCAGAGCCAGCCGGCCATGGCGGCGCGGCTAATTTGGTGGTA
>JAGXAV010000498.1 GCA_018971455.1 Rhodospirillales bacterium | reverse complement strand
CCGCGAAATCGCCGCCGCCGAGGCGGAGTGGCTGGACGCCAGCGAGGCCCTCGAATCGGCCAGCGCCTGAGCGATCGCCCGGCCGGCCGCGCGCCCGCGGCGCCTCCGCGATGTGCAGCACCGCATACACCCGCGCGCTGGGCGGCCAGGCCTGCATGATCGGGGCGCGCCAGACATAGGCCGCCGCCGCCAGGGCGGCCAGCAGCAGGACACTGGCGGCGATGGCCACCACCGCCCCGATCGGCCGGTGCGGCCCCGGCGGGCGCGACAGATCCGGCCGCCCCCCGGCCAGCGGCGGCATCCCGGCCGGCAGCTCGGCCGCGAAGCGCCGCGGCGCCTCCTCCTCCGCCGCCGTCGCGTCGGGTGCCGGCGCGGGCCCGTGCTCCCGCTCGGGCAACGGAGGGGCCTCGGGCGATGAAGCCTGCTCGGGCGGCGGGGCGTCGGCCGGCCGCCATTCATGGGCGCAGCGCGCGCAGCGCAGCCGCCGACCCGGCGTGGCCAGCACGGCGGGCGGAATCTCATAGACGGCCTCGCAGCCTGGGCAGACGATGCGCATGCGCCACTCTCTCGTGATCGGCCGATCCTGCGGGAGCGCGGGCGGCGTGGCAACAGCGCCACCGGCGCGCTTTCGGACGCCGGGCAATGATGGCACAAGAGGCCATGCCGCCGCCCGCCGCTTCGCTCCCCCGCACCGTGCCGACCCTGGTCGCAGCATGATCCGGCTCGAATCCGTCGGCCTGCATTACGGCCCGGCCGACCAGCCCGGCCCCGAGGTGCTGCGCGACATCACCTGCCACATTCCCGAGGGCGGCTTCCGCTGGCTGCTCGGCCCGTCCGGCGCGGGCAAATCCTCGCTGCTGCGCCTGCTCCATCTCGCCGTTCGGCCGACCGGCGGGCGGCTCGAACTGCTCGGCGAGGATATCGGCGCCGCACCCCGCCGTGTCCTGCCGCTGCTGCGCCGGCGCATCGGCATGGTGTTCCAGGATTTCCGCCTGCTCGCCCACCTCTCGGCCTACGACAATGTGGCCCTGCCGCTGCGTATCGCCGGCCGGCCGGAAGGGCAGATCCGCGCCGACGTCACCGAAATGCTGCGCTGGGTCGGGCTCGGCAAGCGGCTCGCCGCCCTGCCGGACGAGGTCTCCGGCGGCGAGGAGCAGCGCGTAGCCATCGCCCGCGCCGTGGTCGGCCGGCCCAACCTGCTGCTCGCCGACGAGCCCACCGGCAATCTCGACGACGTCCAGGCCGAGCGGCTGATGAAGCTGCTCAAGGAAATGAACCGCCTCGGCGCCACCGTCATCGTCGCCTCGCACAACGACGCGCTGGTCGCCCGCCACCCCGGGCCGCAGCTGCGCCTGCACCATGGCTGGCTGGTCGAGGATGGCTAGGTCCCGCGCCCGCCAGTCCGGGCGCCGCCTCGCCGACCCGCGTGACCCGGCCGCACGCCCGGCGAGCCTGCGCCCGGCCGGATTCGACGATCTCGGCCTGCGCCGCGCGCTCGGCGAGCGCATGCTGCCGCTGCTGGTCGCCGCCATGGCGTTCCTCGCCGCCCTCGCGCTGGCCGGCGCCGCCGGCGCGGCCGCCCTGGCGCGGCACTGGCAGCAGGGCGCGGCCGCCTCGATGACGGTGCAGGTGCCGCACGGCGCCACGGCGGAGGCCGACACCGCCGCGGTCACCCGCGTGCTCGCCGTCCTGCGCGGCACCCCCGGCATCGCCTCGGCGCGGACGCTCGATCCGCAGGAACTGGCCGCCCTGCTGCGCCCATGGCTCGGCGACGCGGCAAGCCACCCCGCGCTGCCGCTGCCGGCGGTGATCGCAGTCCGGCTGATGGGCGACGGGCCGGACCTGCCGGCGCTGTCCGCCGAGCTCGACCACGCCGCCCCCGGCACGCTGGCCGAGGATCACGGCGTGTGGGTGCGCCGGCTGGCGCGGCTGGCGCGCAGCCTGCAGGCCTGCGCCTGGGCGGCGCTGCTGATCGTCGCCCTGGTCGCCGCCGCGGTGATCGCCGTGGCCACCCGCGCGGGGCTGGCGGCGCGGCGCGACGCCATCGAGATCGTCCACGGCCTCGGCGCCAGCGACGGCTACATCACCCACCGCTTTGCCCGCCGCGCGACGATGCTGGCCGCCGGCGGCGCGACTGGCGGCGCGCTCGCCGCGACGCCGGTGCTGCTGCTGCTGGCCCATCTCGCCGCCCCCTTCGCCGCCGGCATGGGCGGCGCCCCACCAGCCCCCTCGGCGGCGGACGGCATGGGAGCAGGCCCGGCGGGCGCGCTGCTGGCGTCGTTTCTCAGCACGCTGCCGGCCGAGCTGTGGCTCGCCCTGCCGGCGCTGCCGGCCATCGCCGCCGTGATCGGCTGGATGACCACCCAGGCCACCGTGCGGCGCTGGCTGCGCCAGCTGCCATGAGGCGCCGCCGCCGGCGGCCGGC
>JAGXAV010000497.1 GCA_018971455.1 Rhodospirillales bacterium | reverse complement strand
CCGATGCCGAGGCCGCCGCCGCAATCCATCCGCCGGACCGCCAGCCCCTGCGCGCGCAGCCCCCGCACCAATTCGCCGGCCCGCGCATAGGCCGCCCGGTACGGCGCCATGGCGAGGATCTGGCTGCCGATATGCAGGGCGAGCCCCACCGGCTCGACGCCGGCCAGCCCCGCGGCGTGCGCGTAGAGGCCGGCCGCATCGGCGTAGGCGATGCCGAACTTGTTGTCCGCCCGCCCGGTGGTGATTTTCGCGTGCGTCCCGGCATCGACATCGGGATTGATGCGCAGCGCGACCCGCGCCCGCCGCCCCATGGACGAGGCGATGGCGGCGATCATCGCCAGCTCCGCCGGGCTCTCGACATTGATCTGCGCAATGTCCTCGGCGAGGGCCAGGCGGATTTCCTCGGCCGTCTTGCCGACGCCCGAGAACACGATGTGGGCGGCGGCGATGCCGGCCTGGCGCGCGCGCAGAAGCTCGCCGGCGCTGACCACGTCCGCACCGGCGCCGCCCGTGCGCATGAGGCGCAGCACGGCGAGGTGGTCATTGGCCTTCACCGCGTAATGCACCTGCGCGCCGACCGGCGCCATCGCCGCGGAAAGCGCGGCCAGCCGCGCCCGCATCACCCCCGCGCCATAGACCCAGGCGGGCGTGCCCAGCTCCCGCGCGATGCGCGCCAGCGGCACCCCTTCCAGCAGCAGCCCGTCATGGGCGTGCATGGTCAGATGCGGCCGCGCGGCGATCAGGGCGGCGATATCCGGTTCGGCGGCGTCGGGGACGGGACGGGGAGAGGACATGCGGCCCACACTACCGGCAGCCTTGGCGCGAGGCCAGCCATGCCCCGCGCCCGCCCCGCCATCAGGCTGCCGGGCCGGGCGCCTGCGGCAGCTTGCGGCCCAGCATGCGGGAGGCGACGAGCGTGCGCAGAACCTGCGCTGTGCCGCCGGCGATGGTGAACATCCGCACGTCGCGCGCCATGCGCTCCAGCGGGAAATCCTTCGAGTAGCCGCGGGCGCCGAAAATCTGCAACGCATCGTTGACGATCTTCAACGCGGCCTCGGAGGCGAAGATCTTGGCCTGGGCGGCCAGCATGGGATCGGGGAAGGCGCTGCCGTCCGGGCCGCGCGAGCGGGCGGCCGCGTGCAGCATTAGGCGCGAGGCGGTCAGCTGCGTCTGCATGTCGGCCAGCATCCATTGCAGGCCCTGGAAATCGGCCAGCCTGCGGCCGAACTGCTCGCGCCGCTCCGCCCAGGCCAGCGCGTGATCCAGCGCCCCCGCGGCGATGCCCATGGCGACCGTTCCGGCGCCGACGCGCTGGCTGTTATAGGCGTTGATCAGATCGGCGAAGCGGCAGCCGCTCAGCGCCATCGCCGCCGGCACCACGAGGTCGCGCAGCTCGAGGCGCCCTTCCGGCATGCCGCAGAGGCCGAGCGTGGGTTCGCGGTACGCCATCTCGAGGCCGGCGGCCGGCGACACCGCCAGGAAGCCGGCGATGCCGAGAGGCGCGCCCGCCTCGTCGAAGGCGCGGGCGAAGATCAGGTGCAGCTTGGAGATTCCGGCGCCGGTGATCCAGTGCTTGGTGCCGTTGATCACCCAGTGATCGCCGCGCCGGTCGGCGCGGGTGGTCATCGCCGCGGCGTCGGAGCCGGCCTCCGGCTCGGTGATGCAGATCGCCGGCTTGTCGCCGGCCAGGACCAGCTCGGCGGCCAGGCGTTTCTGGGCGGCGGTGCCGTAGGCCATCACCGCCGAGATCGCGCCCATGTTGGCTTCGACGACGATGCGCCCGGTGACGGTGCAGGCCCGGGCCATCTCCTCGATCACCAGCACCGCCTCGAGGAAGGAGCGCCCCTGCCCGCCCAGCTCGGCCGGGATCGTCATGCCCATGTAGCCCTCCGCCGCCAGCGCAGCCACGATGTCGTGCGGATAGTCGCGCGAGCGGTCGATGGCCGCGGCGCGCGGGGCGACCGTGCGCTGGGCAAAGGCGCGGGCGCGCTGCTGAAGGTCGCGCTCGGCATGGCTCAAACCTGCGGTCACGGCTTCGTCCTCCCGGCGGCCACTGTCGCGGCGATCGCGCCGGGCGGCAACCGGCGGGTGCCGGGCAGCGGCGGCGCGGCCTTGAT
This sequence comes from Rhodospirillales bacterium, assembly GCA_018971455.1. GTDB lineage: Bacteria > Pseudomonadota > Alphaproteobacteria > Acetobacterales > Acetobacteraceae > REEB85. The sequence goes on along the minus strand of JAGXAV010000497.1, from coordinate 309 downwards.
GAAACCATGCGGCGCCCCATAACGGGAACACAATGAGGGCATCGCGATGCGCGTTCTTCGTCTCGTACTCCTGGTCGTTGGCCTGCTCGCCATGCTCGCGGGCCTTGTTTGGATGGGCCAGGGCAGCGGGATATTTCCCTACCCGGCCGAGAGCTTCATGATCAACCAGCCGCCCTGGATCACCCGCGGCGCGGTGACCGCGCTGGCCGGGCGCGTGCTCGTGCTGCTGTCGCGGCGGCTGTGAGGGCTCAGCCGCGCCGCGGCAGCGCGGGGCGCGGCAGCAGCATCGGCACGCGCCGGCGATAGGCG
>JAGXAV010000496.1 GCA_018971455.1 Rhodospirillales bacterium | reverse complement strand
CGGCCGGGATGTCGGCATAGGCGATCGTGTTGTAGCCCATGAACTGCAGGGACTGCACGAAGCCGATCACCACCAGCACGCCGAAAATCAGCCATTCCGGCCAGCTCGGGCGGAACGCCGCGGAGGTGGCGAGCAGCACCGTGGAGGCCAGCCCCACCCAGATCAGCGTGTTGCGAAAGCCGATGCGCGCCAGCAGCCGCGGCGCGATCGGGCGCATGAACAGCGCGCCGATGGAGCCGGCGAAGGTGATGGTGCCGCTGCGCGCGGCCGAATCCCCGAAGCCGAGTTGCAGCATCATCGGCAGCAGGAACGGCACCGCGCCGACGGCCACGCGCGAGAGCGAGCCGCTGAGCACGGAGATGCGGAAGGTCGGGATGCGCATCAGCCGGAAATCGAGGATGGGCTGGGTCTGCCGCCGGGCATGGCGCCAATACAGCACAGCACCCGCGGCCCCCGCCGCGAACAGCGCGGCCGCCAGCCCGCGCGAGCCGACGCCGCGCCCGGCCATCTCCAGCCCCGCCATCAGGCAGAGCAGCGTGACGCCGGAGACGAGCAGGCCGAACACGTCGAACGGCGCCGGGGCCGGCTCGCGCACCTCGGCGATGAACAGGCTGACCAGCACGATGCCCAGCATGCCGACTGGCAGGTTGAGGTAGAAGATCCAGCGCCAGGACAGATAGGTGACGATGAAGCCGCCGAGCGGCGGGCCGAGGATCGGCCCGACGGTCGCCGGCACCAGCAGCCAGGACATTGCCGAGACCAGCTCGGATTTCGATGCGGTCTTGAGCAGCACCAGGCGGCCGACCGGCGTCATCATCGCCCCGCCGACGCCTTGGACGATACGCGCCAGCACGAGGAACCAGAGGCTGTCGGCCTGGGCGCAGAGGATCGAGCCCAGGGTGAACATGCCGATCGCGGCGCGGAAGACGTTGCGCGCGCCGAAGCGATCGGCGATTCGTCCGCTGGCCGGCAGGCAGACGGCGAGGCTGACGAGGTAGGAGGTCAGCGCCACGTTCATCTGCAGCGGCGCGACGTCGAAGCTGCGCGCCATGGTCGGCAGGGCGGTCGCCAGCACCGTCGAGTCGATGCCCTCCATGAACAGCGCGCTGGCGATGATCAGCGCGGTGAGCCGGATGCTGCCGGGGCGCGGGGCGGCGGGCGCCGGCGCGGGGCTGGGTACGTTGCTCATTGTCGCCACGATCCTGCCAACCTGCCGCCGCCGCAAGGGGGCGGCTTGCCGAAGGCCCGGCGCGGCGCAAGAATGACAAAATGTCCACCTCCCCCAAGATCATGGTGCTGACCGGCGCCAGCCGTGGCATCGGCCACGCCACGGCGCGGCTGTTCAGCGCCTCCGGCTGGCGCGTGATCACCGTCTCGCGCCAGGCGTTCTCGCCGAAATGCCCGTGGGCCGCCGGCCCGCAGGACCATCTCCAGCTCGATCTGGGCGATATCGCCGGGCTCGACCGTGGCATTGCGGAAATGCGCAGCCGCCTGCCCGCCGGCCGGCTCGACGCGCTGGTGAACAATGCCGCGATCTCGCCGAAGGGGCCGCAGGGCGAGCGGCTGGGCGTGATGGACAGCGATGCCCACACCTGGCAGGCGGTTTTCAACGTCAACCTCTTCTCGGTGGCGCTCCTCGCGAAGGGCCTGCTGGAAGAGCTGTCGGCCGCCAACGGCTCGATCGTCAACGTCACCTCGATCGCCGGCACGCGCGTGCATCCCTATGCCGGCGCCGCCTATGCCGCCTCCAAGGCCGCGCTGGGCACGCTGACGCGCGAGATGGCCGCCGAGTTCGCGCCGCGCGGGGTGCGGGTGAACGCCATTTCCCCCGGCGAGATCGACACCGCCATCCTCTCCCCCGGCACCGCCGCCTTCGCCGACCGGGAGGTGCCGATGCGCCGGCTCGGCCGGCCCGACGAGGTCGCCTCGGTCATCCATTTCCTCTGCGGCGATGCGGCGAGCTACGTCAACGGCGCCGAGCTGCACATCAATGGCGGCCAGCATGTCTGAGCCGCGCGCCGGGGCCGGCGACGGCACGCGATAGCAGCGCGCGGCTGGGCTTTCTCGAGGGGCTGCGCGGGCTGGCCTGCGCCCAGGTGGTGCTGCTGCATTACGTCTCGGCCCTTCTGCCGGCGGTTGCCGCGCGCGCGGCCCCGCCATGGGCGCTGCTCTATGACGGGCATTCGGCGGTCTACCTGTTCTTCCTGCTCAGCGGGGCGGTGCTGACGCCGTCCTTTGCCCGCGCCGGTGGCGGCCTTGCCGGGCAGGTGGCCAAGCGGGGCGTGCGGCTGTTCGTGCCTGTGGCGGCGGCGACGCTGATCGCCGTCGGCCTCATCGCGGCCTTTCCCCGCGCTCACCTGCTGGCCGCGCAGATCACCCGCTCGGCCTGGCTCGCGATGGATTCGAGCGGGGCCGCGACGCCCGGACATGTGCTGCG
>JAGXAV010000021.1 GCA_018971455.1 Rhodospirillales bacterium | reverse complement strand
GAATCGGCCAGAACTTCTCCTTGTTGCACATCAGGAATATCCAGCCATCCGCGGTGCGATAGAGCTGCGACGGCGTCAGCGAGGGATGCGCCGAACGCGGCTCGCGCCCCTGCATATGTCCGGCATTGAGATACCAGGTCGCCAGATAGTTGAGGTTCTGCAGCGCCGTGTCGAACAAGCTGACATCGATGTCCATGCCCTGCCCGCTGCGCCGCGCGCCGAGCACGCCGCTGACGAGGCCGAGCGCGCAGGTCAGCCCCGTCATCATGTCCACGATGGACAGGCCGAACCGGCTCGGTGGCCCATCGGGCTCGCCGGTGAGGCTGAGATATCCCGCCTCCGCCTGCATGAGATAATCATATCCCGGCCAGGCTCGGCGCTCACCCTCGCGCCCATAGGCCGAGAGATGGGCACAGACGATGGCGGGGTTGACACGGCCGAGCGCCGCATAGGTCAGCCCGAGGCGCTCGGGAAGATCGCCCCGCAGATTGTCCAGCACCGCATCGGATTCGCGCACCAGCCCATGCAGCAGCGCCATTCCCTCGGGCGATTTGATGTTCAGCGTGATGCTGCGCTTGTTGCGGTTGAAGGACTGGAAGAAATGGGTGTCACCCGGGCCGAAACTGTATGGCCCGACATGGCGCCCGACATCGCCGCCCTCGGCCGGATTCTCGATCTTGATCACCTCGGCGCCGAGATCGGCGAGGAACATGGTGCCGAACGGCCCGGCGCCGTACTGCTCCACCGCCAGCACGGTGACCCCGTCGAGCGGCAACCGCCGCGTTTCCGGGCGGGCCGGCGCCGCCCCAGGGTCTATCGCGTTCATGGCGCCCCTCAGATCCGATTGCGTTCGATCAGGCGGCGGGCGATGAGCAGGCGCTGCATCTCGTTCGTGCCCTCGCCGATGACAAGCAGCGGTGCGTCCCGATACAGCCGCTCGACGACGAACTCCTTGCTGTAGCCGTAGCCGCCGAAGATGCGCATCGCCTCGGTGGCGTTCTCCAGTGCCGCTTCCGTCGCGAACAGCTTGGCCATGCCGGCCTCGTAGTCGCTGCGCTCGTCGCGGTCGAGCGCGCGCGCGGCATTCTCGGTCAGCAGCCGCGCCGCCGTCACCCGCGTCGCCATGTCGCCGAGCTTCAGGGCCACCGCCTGGTGCTCGCAGATGGGTTTGCCGAAAGTTCGCCGCTGCTGGCTGTAGCGCACCGCCTCATCGAGCGCCGCCTGCGCGATTCCGACGCCGCGCGCCGCGACATTGACGCGGCCGAGCTCGAGCCCGGAGATGGCACACATCATGCCGCGCCCCTCCACCCCGCCGATCAGCCGGTCCGCCGGCACGCGGTAATCCTCGAAGACCAGCTCGGCGCTGTCGATGCCCTTGTAACCGAGCTTCTCCAGCTTGCGCCCGACGCGAAAGCCCGGCCCCTTTTCGGCCAGCAGCATGCTCATGCCCTTGTGGCGCGGCTCGGCCGTCGGGTCCGTCTTCACCAGCAACGCAAAGCAGCCGCCTTCGATGCCGTTGGAAATCCAGGTCTTCGTGCCGTTGACGATATAGTCGTCGCCGACGCGCCGGGCGGTCGTGCGGATTGCCTGCAGGTCCGTGCCGCAATCCGGCTCCGTCAGCGCCAGCCCCCCGCGCAGCTCGCCGGAGGCGAAGCGCGGCAGGAAGGCCTGCTTCTGCGCCGGCGTGCCCATGCGCTCGACGATGCGCGCCATGATGAGGTGCGAGTTGATGATGCCGGAGACCGACATCCACACGGCGGCAATCCGCTCGATGATCCGGACATAGGTGCTCGGGCGCAATCCCAGCCCGCCATACTCGGCCCCAATGACGGCGCCGAACAGGCCGAGCTCCTTCATCCGCTCGACGATCTCCGCGGGATACTCGTCGTCATGCTCCAATTTCATGGCGACCGGGCGGACATGCCGCTCGAGGAAGCGATCGACCGAGGCGAGCACGAGCCGTTCCTGCTCCTGCTCGGCGCTGGGCGGTTCGATGTCGGTGATGACGTTCATGCGCGTGGTCCTTCATTCGCCAGCGTGGCGGCAAAACCGGCGGCGGTGGGTGCGGCGGCAAGTTCCAGCACGGCGCGGCAGACCCGTGCGGCGCCGTCCGGGTTCAGTGCGATCGCCGCATTGTCGTTGTACTTGTCCAGGATGTCCTCATTGCTCAGCGGTCGCTCCGGCGCGCCGCGATTGACCTCCTCGCGCTGGCGCAGGGTGCGGCCATCGGTCGTCGTCACCACCAGCTCTCCCGAGTAGCTGCGGGGGAATGGCGAGCTGGGATCGACGGAATATCCGACCCGTCCGGCCAGGGCGAGAATCTCCGGATCATCGATCGCATCGAGCTCGGCGAGCGACAGGCGCCCGCGCACCAGGGCGGCGGACACCAGGAAGGGGATGCTGAACTGGGCGTCGTAGGTGTTGGCCGGGTGCCGCTTGCTGGCCTGCGGTTCGCACACCACCGCAATCACCTGTTCGGGCATCCGCGCGTCGATGGAGGCCACCTGCTCGGCGCGCAGGCCGGCCTCGCGCAGCAGCAGCGCCGCATCGATGCTGGCATGCGTGAAGTGGCAGGCGGGATAAGGCTTGATGGCGGTGCGTTCCAGCTCCCACACGCTGCCAAGCCCCGCGGTTGCCGCCGCAAGGTCGCACGCCGCCAGGCCGCCCGAGGTATAAAGGTTGTACAGGCCGTAGCGCCCGGCATAGGGCCGGGTGGCACCGACGAAGCCCTGCCGGCCGAGTGCCGCCGCCGTCAATCCGGCCTGCGCGGCCCAGCCCGGATGCATCCGCTTGTTCCAGGCACCATCTTCGAGAAATTCGAGGCTGCCCGAGGCCATCGACAAGGCGATCCCCTGGGTGGCCTGCATTTCGCGGGCCGTCAGGCCGAACAGACGCGACGCGGCGAGTGCCGCACCGAACACGCCGGCAACCCCGGTCGGATGAAAGCCGCGCGCGTGGAAGGCGCCCCGTCCGACGGCGCCAATGCGCGATGTGACCTCGATGGCGATGATGTAGGCGAGCAGCAGGGCCTCACCGGATGCACCCGCCAGAATCGCCGCCGACAGCGCGGCGGGAAAGGCGCTGGCGCTGGCGTGCACGACACCGCCCAGATGCGTGTCGTCGAAATCCAGTCCGTGGCACAGAACGCCATTCACCAGCGCCGCGTCGCGCGGCGGCAGACGGGCGGGCAGACCGAGGATCGGCACGCTTCCCGCGCCGGCCAGTCCGCCAATGGCGGTCAATGTGCGGTGGGCGAAATCCTGGCGCGAGGAGACGAAGGCAATGCCGACCGCATCAAGAATGTGATGCACCGCGCGCAAGCGCACCCGCTCGGGGATATCGCTCAGCCGCAATCCGGCAGCGAACTCCGCCAGTCGCGCCGACGGATCGGCCAGTTTCGCCGCGATGGCCGCGGCCCCGTCCGGCATGTCGTTCATGCGCCCTCTCCCTTCCCTGCCCGCCGTGCCACCAGACTCATCCGCTCGAAGGTCAGGAACACCGTCTCGTCGGCCTTGAACCCCTGCGTGCGGGTGGTGACGATGCCCTGGTGCGGACGCGAGCGGCTCTCCCGCACCTCCAGCACTTCCGAGCGCGCGTAGATGGTGTCGCCCGGAAACACCGGCGCGGTCAGCCGGATTTCCTTCCAGCCGAGATTGGCCACGGCGTTGAGGCTGACGTCATCGACGGTCATGCCGAGCACGATGGCCAGCGTCAGCCCGCTATTGACGAGCGGCTTGCCGAACTCCGAGCGCGCGGCAAAGGCGGCATCGCAATGCATCGGGTGGCGGTTCATCGTCATCAGGCTGAAGTTGATGTTGTCGGCCTCGGTGATGGTCCGGCCCGGCCAGTGACGATAGACATCGCCGACCTTGAAATCCTCGAAGAAGCGGCCGTGCGCCTGCGCCGTTGCCATCATCGCGTCCATTCGCTTCCCCCGCCCTGCCGGCAATTTCAATCCCGGCTTGCAATCTAACATGTACGGACATATGCCCGTCAACCATGAACCAGCCACAACAGCCCGGCCCGCAACACATGCCCGCGATGCGGCGCTCCTACCTCTTCGTGCCGGGCAACCGCCCCGAGCGCATCGCCAAGGCCCTGGCGGCCGGCCCTGACGCGGTGATCGTCGATCTCGAGGACGCCGTGCCGCCCGACGAGAAATGCGCCGCACGCGCCGCGGCCCTCGCCGCGCTGGCCGCCCTCCCCGCCGCCGGCCCGCCGGTGCTGCTGCGCATCAACACCGTGCGCAGCCGCCTCGGCCTTGCCGACCTGCTGGCCGCGGTCGCGCTGATGGAACGGGCGCCGCACGCGCTCGCCGGCCTCATGCTGCCCAAGGCCATGCCCGAGGACATCGCGCTCACCGGCGATGTGATGGACGAGGCCGGAATCGCCGGCGAGATCGGCGCGCTGATCGAGACGGCCGCCGGGCTGGAGGAGGCCGCGCGCGCTGCGCGCGCCTCGCCGCGCCTGTCCTTCCTGATGTTCGGTGGTGCGGACCTGGCACTTGATCTTGGCGTGCAGCTGCAATGGGATCCGCTGGTCAATGCCCGCGCGCGTCTGGTGCAGGCCTGCGGGGCCGCGCGCAAGCCCGCGGTGGACATGCCGTGGGTCCGGCTTGACGATTTCGCAGGCGAGTCCGCAGAGATGGCGCGCAGCTTTGCCCTCGGCTTCACCGCGCGCGCGGCCATCCATCCGCGCCAGATCCCCGCCATCCACGCCGCCCTCATGCCGACGCCCGATGAGATCGCCCAGGCCCGACGGGTCATCGATGCCTTCACCGCCGCCAGCGAGCGGGCCTGCCTGCTCGATGGCCGCCTTGTCGAGCGCCCGCTGGTGGAGGGGTGCCGGCGCATCCTTGCGCGCGCGCGGCCGGTGTGATGCAGTTCGCCGATCATGCCGGGAGGTTGCCGATGCTGGCACAGACCAACACCCTTACCACGAGCCCGATCGCAGGCGCGCTGGGCGCCGAGATTTCCGGCGTCGATCTTGCCGCCGATCCAAGCGATGCGCTGATCGCCGAAATCCGCCGCATCTGGCTGGCCCACGGCGTGGTGTTCTTTCGTAACCAGGATCTGCCGCCTTCCCGCTTCCTCGCCCTCGCCCGCCGCTTCGGCCAGGTCTTGGAATATCCCTTCGTGCGCGGCCTGCCCGATTTTCCGGACATCATCCCGGTGGTGAAGCTCGAGCATGAGCGCAGCAATTTCGGCGGCGTCTGGCATTCCGACACGGCCTATCTCGACATTCCGCCCATGGCCACCATGCTGGTGGCGCGCGAAGTGCCACCTTTCGGCGGCGACACCCTGTTCGCCAGCACCACCCGCGCCTACGAGGCATTGTCCGACGGCATGCGCCGCATGCTCGACGGTCTTTGCGCCGTCAACAGTTCCGCCAAGGCCGACGTCACCAAGACGCGCGAGGACCGCGTGCGCGACAATGCGCGCGATGACGCCCGCACGGAATATCATGCCGAACACCCGGTGGTGCGCACCCACCCCGAGACCGGCCAGCGAGCCCTCTACGTCAACTTCGCCCATACGGAGGGCTTCGCCGGCATGACGGCCGAAGAGAGCGCGCCGTTGCTCTCCTACCTGTTCGCCCACCAGGTGCGCCCGGAATTCACCTGCCGCTTCCGCTGGCAGCCCGGCTCTCTGGCGTTCTGGGACAATCGTTGCACGCTGCACAACCCGATCAACGACTATCACGGCCATCGCCGCGTCATGCACCGAATCACCCTGGCCGGGGAGGTTCCGCGCTGACAGGCGCCGCACCGTCGCCGCGCCGCGCCAGCTCTATGCCGAAATGCCGGTGCAGGACATAGGCGATGTCTTCGAAGCACGAGCCGTGCCGCACCACCCGCAGCGTCTCCACATCGAGCAGAGTGGAGGACGCCGCATACGGGTGATAGCGCTGCAGCCCGTGATCGATGACGATGTCGGCGATCGCAAGGATGTCCGGCTGGATCTCCTCCACGCAGAACCGCGTGCCGCTCAGCGTCAGATTGGCCGATGAGCCGAAGAGCAGCCGCCCCGCGGCAAAGCTGAGCGCCGTCAGCGCCGCATGGAACGGTCCCGCATTCAGCAACATGGCGATCGTGCCCTCGCGCGTGCTGTCGGCGAGCATCTGCGGATCGCACCCGGCAATCGCCGGATGCTCGCCGCGCAAGGGCGCGATGGCGCCAAGGGGAAGGTCGTACCCCACTGTCAGCGCCTCGATGATCTCCTGGCCGCGCGAACTGCATACATGCAGCGCGCGCTGCCACGCGGCATTGGCGACGAGCGCGTTGCGCTTGCCGGCCGCGCGGCCCTTGGTGCGAAAGATGCGCGCCAGGGCCGCCGGTGATCCTCCGAGGATGGAGTAGCCGATGGTGTTCGGCACGATGGCGATGCCACCGCCCTCGAGCACGGCAAACGCGCGCGCCGCGTCCGCCGCGATATTGAAGAGCGGCGCCACGGCCCGCCTCAGCCGGCGCCCGCGTTCGAGACCGCGGTCGCCTGGCCGTCGCCCTCCTGCCAGGGCGTCAGCGCCTCGAGCGGCTTCTCGCGCGTCTCCACCCCGAACAGCCCGACCAGCAAGGCCTGCAGCAGAAGCAGCGCCGCGATCAGGCCGATCACGCCGTTCACACCGGCGGAGACGAATAGCGGCACGATGAGCTGTGGCGTGAGGATGGTCATCAGACGCCCGGCGGTGTTGCAGAAGCCGGCGCCGCGCATGCGGATGACCGTCGGGAACAGCTCCGGCACGTAGAGCGCCCAGGCCACCGCCACCAGCACATAGACTGCGGTGATCAGCAGGAAGCCGAACAGCGTCACCATCGCCGGGCTGCTGGTCTGCGGATAGATGGCGCCGAACGCCACCGCCAGCAGGGAGAACAGCACGATGCTGTTCTTCCGCCCGAGCCGGTCGGCCAGCCAGAATCCGATCAGCGCGCCAACCGGCCCGCCGAACATCATCAATGTTGCGTAGTTCAGCGAGGTCACGACACTCATGCCCTGCTTGACCATGAAGGTCGGCAGGAAGGCGATGAAGCCATAGACGGCCGTGTTGAGCGCGATCAGCACGACACTGCCGATGATGGTGCGCATCACCATCCCCGGGGCGAACAGCGAGAACACCGAGTCGCCGCGCGGCTGCGCAAGGCCCGCCACCGGCGCCGGCAGCCCGCCCTTCGGCGCGACCCTGCGCTCAATGGCGGACATCACCGCCTCGGCTTCCTCGGTGCGCCCCTTGGACTCCAGCCAGCGCGGCGATTCGGGCATCTTGCGGCGCAGGATCCAGACGAACAGCGCGCCGATGCCGGCGATGACGAACATCCACCGCCAGCCGAAATTGGGAATGACGACCCGCGCCACCAGCGCCGAGACGAACAGGGCCGAGTTGGTGACGATGGCGAGCCCGGTGCCCCAGCGGCCACGGCTGAGCGGCGGGACGAACTCGCTGATGGTGACGTAGCCGACGACAATCTCCGCCCCCAGGCCGAGGCCCATGACAAAGCGGGCGGCGATCAGCCAGCTCATCGAGGGTGCCACCGCCCCGGCCAGCGCGGCGAGCCCGAAGACCAGGAGATTGACCTGATAGGCAAAGCGCCGACCGAACCGGTCGCCGGTGATGCCGGCCAGCCAGGCGCCCACCACCATGCCGGCAAATGTCGACGAAATGAAATCGGCATTCAACGCGGGCGTGGACCAATGGGTCGCCACCAGCGTCGCCAGCACCCCGCCTTGCAGATAGATTTCAAAGGCATCGAGGAACATGCCGGCCCCGATCAACCCCAGAAGACTGTAGTGGAACGCGGAAATCGGCAGTCGGTCGAGGCGGGCCCCCGCGTTGACCATGGTCGTTCTCCTTCCCTGATGGCCGCGCGCTGCGCCCGGCCTGATTGCGTGATCGGCGTTGGCAGGCGGCGGGCGTCAGTCCCGCAAGGTGATGTCGAAGCGGTCGCAGAAAATCGTTGTCAGCTGCTCGCAACACACACCGCGGCGGATGAAGCGGAAATCGCGGAAATCGATGATGGTGCTGGACAGGCCGGCGGCGTTGGCATATTTCGCCGTGCCGCCATCGATGCCCACGGCGGCGGCGGCACGCAGCTCCGGCTCGATATCGGTGAGGCGGTATTTGCTCCCGGTCAGGGAACGATTGGCCGAGGAGCCGAACACGCAGACACCGCGGGCAAGTGCCAGGCGCGCCACCGCGTTGTGCCAGGGCCCGGCATTGATCAGCATGTCCAGCGTGCCCGCCTTGGTCGAGCTCGCCAGCACGAACGGATCGACGCCGCGCAGCATGTCGTGCCCGGCGTGAAACGGTGCCACGATCGAGAAGGGCAGGCCGTATTCCTCGACGATCACCCGCGCGATCGCGTGCCGCTCCGGCGGCATCACATGCAGATCGCGCGACATCTCCCAGGTCGCGAACATGCCCGAGGGCTTTTCATAGCTGCGGGCCTTGACGGCGAAGATGCGGCGAATCGCCGCCTCGGTGGTTCCAATGACGGCATAGGCGACATCGAGCGGCAGGATGGCAACGCCCCCTGCCTGCATGGCATCCAGCACGATCCCGGCATCCGCGGCCACCCTCTCTGGTGCGGCCGGCGCAGCGATGTCAGACATTCTCCCTCCGCGCCGGCTTGTGGCTTGCCGGACTTTGTACGCACATTTACTCTACGCAGCGCCGAACAGGAACGTCAACCGAAATGCGGCGGACCATGCCGCCGGAAAGGAATCTCGCCATGCCGACCGGGACAGGAATGCGCGAATTGCTGCGCGCGCCAGGCATCGTCACTCTTCCGGGTGTCTATGACGGCATCTCCGCCAAGCTTGCCGCGCAAGCCGGATTCCAGGGGCTCTACATGACCGGCTACGGCGTGGTCGCCTCGGCCCTCGGCCTGCCCGATGCCGGCCTCGCCGGCGCCGGAGAGATGCTGGAGCGGGTGCGCTGCATCGCCGGCGCGGTCGATCTGCCCTTCATCGCCGATGGCGACACCGGCTATGGCGGCCTGCTGAATGTCGAGCACGTCGTGCGCCGTTATGCCGCCGCCGGCGCCGCCGGAATCCAGCTGGAAGACCAGGAATTCCCCAAGAAATGCGGCCACACCGCCCATCGCCGCGTGATTCCGGCGGAGGAGGCCGCGCAGAAGATCCGCGTCGCCGTCGCCGCGCGCCCGGGCGCCGATTTCCTCATCGTCGCCCGCACCGATGCGCGCTATGCCCATGGCCTGGATGAGGCCCTGCGCCGTGGCGAGATGTTCCTGCGGGCCGGGGCGGACATTCTGTTCATCGAAAGCCCGGAGACCATGGAGGAGCTGCGCCGTGTCGGCGAAGTCTTCGCCGGCGCCCCGTTGCTCGCCAACATGGTCGAAGGCGGCCGCTCACCCTTCCTCGACGCGCGGGAATTGGAGGCGATGGGCTTCAAGATCGCGCTCTATCCCGCCTCCGGCTTTCTCGCCGCGGCGGCCGCGCTGCAGCGTGTCTATGCGCATCTGCGCGCCGCCGGCACAAGCACCGGCGGCCCCGGCCTCTACCCCTTCCCGGAGATGAACCGCCTGATGGGGTTCGAGCGCGTCCACGCCTTCGAGGCGAAATGGCGCACGGATACGTAAGCGAGCGGAACCCCGACACCGCGCATGGCCGGCCAGCGGCGCGCCGGCCGATCCGCTATCGCAGGCTGCGCTCGATGCGATCGAGCGTGCGCATCGCCGGCAGGCACTGCGCAACCGAGGCGTTCGGCTCCCGCCGATCGGCGATCGCCGAGAAAAACTCGCGGTCGATCAGCTCGATCCCGTTATTCGATGGCGCGACGCCGGTGAGGTCGATCGGCTTCTCGTCGCCGTCATAGAGATCGTCGTAGCGGGCAATGAAGGTGCCCGCGTCGCAGATGTAGCGGAACACCGTGCCAAAGGGCCCCTTGTTGTTGAACGACAGCGAGAGCGTGCAGATCGCCCCGGAGGGCGCCTTCATGCCGATGCTCATGTCCATGGCGATGCCGAGCGTGGGGTGCGTCGGCCCCTGCAGCCCATGGCAATGCGCGACGGCGTCGCCCGTCTGATACTGGAACAGATCGACAGTGTGGCAGGCGTGGTGCCACAGCAGATGGTCGGTCCAGCTCCGCGGCTGACCGAGCGCGTTGAGGTTGCTGCGGCGAAAGAAATAGGTCTGCACGTCCATCTGTTGCAGGGTGAGTTGCCCGGCCCGGATGCGGTCGTGGATCCATTGATGGCTCGGGTTGAACCGGCGGACATGGCCGGCCATCGCCACCAGCCCGCTCTCGCGCTGGGCCTGCACCACGGCCTCGGCATCGGCCAGCGAATCGGCCATGGGGATTTCCACCAGCACGTGCTTGCCGGCGCGCATGCACTGGATGGCCTGTGCCGCGTGCAGCGGCGTGGGGGTGGCGAGGATGACCGCATCGATATCCGGCCGCGCCAGGCTTTCGGCGAGGTCCTTCGTCCAATGGCCGACGCCGCGCGCGCGGGCCACCTGTTCGATGTCGTCGGGCGCCCCGCCAACCACCGAGACGACCTCCACGCCGCCGATCGCGGCCACCGCATCGAGGTGCTTGGCGCCGAATGCGCCGGCCGCCCCTGCCACGCAGATCCTCATCGTCCCACCCCTCCGCTGTCTTCGTGCAGGGCTGCATAGGCCATCGCCCCGCCCGGCGGATGTTCGAATGCCGGCGGCGGATATTGCTTCTGGCTATAGCCCCGTGCCGCTGACCGCCCGGATATGGCCGAGCAAGGCGGCCTGCGTCGCCGTCGGCCGCCAGCCCTGGCGGAAAGTGAGGCCGATCGGCCGGTGGGCCCAGGGCAGCTCCGCCTTCAGCGCGATGAGCAGGCCGCGCTCCAGGTCGTCCGCCACCTGGCGGGTCGACAGGATGGTCAGGCGGTCGCTGCCTGCCAGCAGGCCGCGCAGGAGGGTGTGCGAGCTGGTCTCGACGATGCCGCCGGGCATGCGGGCGACGTCGGCGGGCGGGAATATCCGGTTGAAGATCGCCCGCGTCGGCGTCTCCTCGACGGGCACCACCCAGGGAAACGCCGCCAGATCGTCCTGCGTGACGGAGCCGCGCCGCGCGAGCGGATGGCCCGGCCGGGCGATCACCGCCAGCGTGTCCTCGAACAATGTCTGCTGAACGATATCGCCGATCGGCAGCGGATCGCGCAGGGCGCCGATCAGAAAATCGATGATGCCGTGGCGTAGCCGGTGCAGCATGCCGTCATAGGGTGCCGCAATCACCCGCACGCTGGTCCGCGGCCGCTCCCGCGCCAGCCGGTTGATCGCCTCCGGCAGCAGCCGCGCCCGCGCCAGCGGCAACGAGCCGATGACGATCTGCGCCGCGTCGCGTCCCAGCGTCTCGCCCATTTCGGCCAGGCCCTGGTGCAGTTCGGCCAGCGCCAGGCTGGCATTGCGCGCCAGCGCCTCGCCGGCGCGGGTCAGCACGATGCCCTGGGGCGTGGGCGCAAACAGCGCCAGACCGCTGATGCGCTCAAGGTCGCGGGCGGCGCGATGGATGGAGGGCTGCGCGAGCCCGACCTCGCGCGCGGCGAGGCTGAAATTGCCCGCCATCGCCACCGCCGACAGGGCGCGCAGCTGGGCCGCGGTGACCATCTCGTCAAAGCGTGCGAACCCGCCGGCGGCCTTGCGCGGCTCGGCCGCCAGCGCCTCCTGCCGCCCTTGCGCGAGGCGGTCGAGCGCGCGGCGCACGCGGTCGTGAAACAGCCGCCCGGCCGGCGTCGGGCCCTTGCCGGCACTGCCCGCCTCGAGCAGCCGCACGCCGATCCGCGCCTCGAGCTTGAGCATCGCCTGGCTGACCGCCGGCTGCGAAAGATGGATCTGCTGCGCCGCCCGGCTGATCGACGGGCTTTCCGCCACCACCGCGAAGGCGCGCAGATGTCGCAGGTTTGGAATCTCGGACCACATCCTCCCGCCTCTCCTGGTTGAACCCCCACTATAGCGAAATCTTATGGGGGCGGCGGGAGTTCGAACTGGAGCGGCGGCACCGGTGGACCGATAGTGCCGCGCACAAGGAAACCCGGCACGGCCGGCACGGAGGAGACGCCCATGAGCGGAAAGACGGCCCTGGTCATCAGCGCCCACGCGGCGGATTTCGTCTGGCGCGCCGGCGGCGCGATCGCGCTTCACCAGGCGCGCGGCTACAACGTCACCGTCGTCTGCCTGTCCTTCGGCGAGCGCGGCGAGTCGGCGAAGATCTGGCGCGAGCCGGGGGTCACCCTGCAGAAGGTCAAGGACGCGCGGCGCAAGGAAGCCGAGAATGCGGCCCGCGCGCTGGATGTGCACGACATCGATTTCTTCGATCTGGGCGACTACCCCCTGGAGCTCGACCGCGCCGCGAAGTTCCGCCTGGTCGACGTGATCCGCAGGGTCATGCCGAGCTTCATGATGAGCCACTCGCTGTTCGACCCCTACAACACCGACCATTCCTACACCACCAGCGTGGCGCTGGAATGCCACATGATCGCCCAGGCCTGGGGCC
>JAGXAV010000495.1 GCA_018971455.1 Rhodospirillales bacterium | reverse complement strand
CAGGGTCAGCCCGCCCGCATCCGCCAGCACCACCCAGCCGCGCTCGGCCGGCAGCGAGACGGCATCGAGCCGCTGGGCGAGGGCCTGAGCCGCCGCCGTCGCGCGCGCCGCGTTCGGGCTCAGCGCGCCGGCAATCGCCGCCTGCTCCAGCAGCCCCACCGGCACGCCGGCGGCCAGCCGGTGCAGGCGGGCGCTCGCCTCGCGCAGCCAGGCCGCCTCGACCTCGAGATCCTCGCCCTGCAGCACGCGCCCATCGGCCATGGTCAGCCGCGCCTCGGACAGGACCTTGTCGAGCAGGAAGCGCTCGAGCGCCGCGTCATCCTTCAGGTAGCGCTCATCATTGCCGCGCTTGGCCCGGTAGAGCGGGGGCTGGGCGATGTAGAGATGCCCGTGCTCGATCAGCTCGGGCATCTGGCGGAAGAAGAAGGTCAGCAGCAGCGTGCGGATGTGCGAGCCATCCACGTCGGCATCGGTCATGATGACGATGCGGTGGTAGCGCAGCTTGGCGATGTCGAAGCCGCCCTGCTCGGGCTCGCCGCGCCCGATGCCGGTGCCCATGGCGGTGATCAGCGTGCCGATCTCGGCCGACCCCAGCATGCGGTCGAAGCGCGCGCGCTCGACATTCAGGATCTTGCCTTTCAGCGGCAGGATCGCCTGGAACTTGCGGTCGCGTCCCTGCTTGGCCGAGCCGCCGGCGCTATCGCCCTCGACGAGGAACAATTCGCTCTTCGCCGGGTCGCGTTCCTGGCAGTCGGCAAGCTTGCCGGGCAGCGTCGAGACGTCGAGCACACCCTTGCGCCTCGTCAGCTCGCGCGCGCGCCGCGCCGCCTCGCGGGCCGCGGCCGCGTCCATCACCTTCTGGATGATGCCCTTGGCCTCTTTGGGATGGGTTTCGAACCAGTGCGAAATGATGTCCGCGGTGACCGCCTGGACCACCGGCTGCACCTCGGAGCTGACCAGCTTGTCCTTGGTCTGCGAGGAGAATTTCGGATCCGGCACCTTCACCGACAGCACCGCCGTCATGCCCTCGCGCATGTCGTCGCCGACCAGGGCGAGATTGTCCTTCTTGCCCATCCCCTCGGCGTATTTCGTCACCACCCGGGTCAGGGCCTGGCGGAAGCCGGCGAGATGCGCGCCGCCGTCGCGCTGCGGGATGTTGTTGGTGAAGCACAGCATGGTCTCGTGGAAGCTGTCATTCCACGACAGCGCGAACTCGACGCGGATATCGGCCATGTTGACGCCCGGCGCACCCTCGCGCGCGGTCACGCTGATCGGTGGCGTGAACACCGGCGTCTTGGCGCGGTCCAGCCATTCAACGAAGGCGACGAGGCCGCCCTGGTAGCAGAACAGGCTCTCGAGCGGGGCCGCATGACGCTCGTCGCGCAGCACGATGGTCAGGCCGGAATTGAGGAAGGCGAGCTCGCGCAGTCGCCGCTCCAGCACCGCGAAGTCGAACTCCACCTTGGTGAACGTTCCGGTGCTCGGCTTGAAGGTGACCTCGGTGCCGGTCGGCCGGTCGCTCGGCCCCACCACCGCGAGCGGCGCATCGGCATCGCCGTGGCGGAAGCGGATGAAATGCTCGAGGCCGGCACGCCAGATGCGCACCTCCATCCACTCGGACAAGGCATTGACGACGGCCGCGCCGACGCCGTGCAGGCCGCCCGAGACCTTGTAGGAATTCTGATTGAACTTGCCGCCGGCATGCAGCCGCGTCAGCACCACTTCGGCGGCGGAAATGCCCTCCTCGGCATGGATGTCGGTCGGAATCCCGCGCCCGTCATCGCGCACCGTCACGCTGCCATCGCCGTTCAGCGTCAGCGAGACGTGGCTGGCGAACCCGGCCTGCGCCTCGTCCACCGCGTTGTCGATGATCTCGAAGGCCATGTGGTGCAGGCCCGACCCGTCATCGGTGTCGCCGATATACATGCCGGGGCGCTTGCGCACGGCATCGAGCCCGCGCAGCACCGAAATCGATGCGGCGTCATAGGCCTCGCCGTCGGAGACGGAAGCGTCGGGAATGGGCGCGGCCGCGTCACTCATGCCGGCAGGGTTCTCCAATGGTCCAATGGATCTGGGGGAGGGGGCAGAATCAAAAAATTATAGACCATTCATGCCGATATGGCCACCATCCTCAATCCGCGGAGGGCCAGCTCGGGTCCGGCGCGAGCCCTCCGCCGCCGGCCACCACGCCATGCGCCCGCCCCCAGAGCGGCGCGAACACCGCCGCGTCCGTGGCGGTCATGAAGACCTGGGCCGGCAGGGCGAGCAAGGCGTCGAACAACGCCGCCCGGCGCTGCTCGTCCAGATGCACCAGCGGCTCATCGAGCAGCAGCAGCGGCGCGAAGCCGCGCGCCTCGGCGAGCAGGGCCGCATGGCCGAGCACCACGCCGATCAGCAGCGCCTTCTGCTGGCCGGTGCTGGCCAGGGCGGCGGCCAATCC
>JAGXAV010000494.1 GCA_018971455.1 Rhodospirillales bacterium | reverse complement strand
GACTACACCATCGACTGTCTGGCGGCGAGCGCGCGCGCGATGCCGGCGGTGGCGTTCGAGGTGGTGCTGGCCGACGATGCCTCGACCGCCCCCGAGGCGGCGCTGCTCGGCGAGATCGCCGGCGCCGTGCTGGTCCGCCAGGAGCGCAACATCGGCTTCATCGGCAATTGCAACGCCGCCTTCGCCGCCTGTCGCGGCGAGCTGGTCCTGCTGCTGAACAACGACACGCAGCCGCTGCCCGGCGCCATCGACCGCCTGGTCGCAGCCCTTGACGAGGATGCCGGGCTGGGCGCGGTGGGGCCCAAGATCATCTACCCCAATGGCCGCCTTCAGGAGGCCGGCTGCTTCCTGCGGCCGAACGGCGAGAGCGGCATGGTGGGGCTTTTCCGCGATCCCGCCGAGCCCGGCTTCTGCCGCGACCGCGATGTGGCCTATTGCTCGGGCGCGGCGCTCGCATTCCGCCGCGCCGCGGTGGGTGCCGCGCTGTTCGACGCCGCGTTCCGCCCGGCCTATTGCGAGGATGCCGATCTCTGCCTGCGCTTCATCGCCGCCGGCCTGCGGGTGCGCTACGTGCACGCGGCGGTGGTGGTGCATCACCTCAGCGTGTCGAACAACCGCCAGCCCATGGCCGGCAAGCTGCGTACCATCCGGCGCAACCAGCAGCGCCTGGTCGAGCGGTGGGGGGCGATGCTGGCGCGCATGGACCGGGTGCGGGTGCTGGCCTTCCATCTGCCGCAATTCCACGCCACGCCCGAGAATGATCTGTGGTGGGGCCCGGGCTTCACCGAATGGACCAACGTGGTGCGCGCGCAGCCGAGCCATGCCGGCCATTACCAGCCGCATCTACCGACCGATCTGGGCTTCTACGATCTCGCCGGTGCCGAGGCGCTGCGCCGGCAGGCGGCGCTGGCGGCGCGCTACGGCGTGGAGGGGTTCTGCGTCTATCACTATAATTTCGGCGCGCGCCGCGTGCTGTCGCGCCCGCTCGAGATCGTTCGCGCCAATCCCGACATTCCCTTCCATTGGTGCCTGTGCTGGGCCAACGAGAACTGGACCCGGCACTGGGATGGCGGGACGCGGGAGATCCTGCTCGAGCAGCGCTACGACGCCGAGACGCTGACCGGCGTGATCGCGGACGCCGTCGAGCAGGCGGCCGATCCGCGATATCTGCGCGTCAACGGCAAGCCGATCCTGCTGGTCTACCGGCCGCTGCTGCTGCCCGACCCGGGCGGCTTCGCCGCGCAATGCCGCGCCGCCTTCGCGCGCGCCGGACATGACGGCGTGCACCTCGTCTATGTCGAGAGCATGGAGGCGGTGGATCGGGGCGTGCGGCCGGACGATCTCGGTTTCGATGCCTGCGTCGAGTTTCCGCCGCATGGGCGCGCGGTGCCGGCGAGCCGGCCGGCCGAAATCATCAAGCCGGGATGGAGCGGCTATCGCTACGATTATCCGGCGACGGTGAGCGCCTTCGTCGCGCGCGACGCGGTGGCCTATACGCGCTACCCGGCGGTCTTCCCGAGCTGGGACAACACGCCGCGCCAGCCGCTGTTCGGCACCAGCTTCGATGCCGCGACCCCGGAGGCGTTCGGCATCTATGTCGAGGAGAAGATCGAGGAAATCCGGCGCTTCCTGATGGGCGAGGAGCGGCTGCTCTTCGTCAATGCCTGGAACGAGTGGGCCGAGGGCGCGCATCTGGAGCCCGATTCGGGCCACGGCCATCGCTGGCTCGAGGCATTGCGCGACGCCGTTGCCGCCAAGAGCTGGGCGTGATGGCCGGGCTGGACGACACGCCGATCACCCTGATCGGCCATCCCTGGGCGCCGATCGGCATGGGCGAGCAGATGCGCAGCCATATCCAGGCGCTGAGCGCGCTCGATCTGCATCATCAGGTGTTCGACATCTTCCGCTACGCCCAGCGCGGCGATGCGGCGCATGCCCGCATCATCGGCGCGCGCGAGACGGACGGCGTTGCCGGCGGCATTCGCATCTTCCATGTCAATGGCGATGAGGTGGAGCGCGTCATCGCCGCCTTCGAGGCGCGCGGCAACGGCTTTGCCGATGGCTACAACATCATCGTACCGGCCTGGGAACTTCCGGTCTATCCCAAGGAATGGGCGGCCCGGCTGCGCTGCTTCGACGAGGTCTGGGCGCTGTCGCGCTTCATCGCCGACAGCCTGGCGACCGCCGGCATCACCAGCCATCTCGTCGGCCAGGCGGTCGAGGCCGAGCCGGGCCCGATGCTGCCGCGGCGCTATTTCGACATTCGCGAATCGGCCTTCGTCCTGCTCAACTTCTTCGATCTGTCCTCCTACGCCACGCGCAAGAATCCGGATGGCGTGCTGGCGATGTTCGCGCGGCTGCGGGCGGATGACCCTTACCGCGACATCCAGCTGGTGCTGAAGGTCAAGAACGGCGAGCGCGGTGCTGCGGAATGGGCGCAG
>JAGXAV010000493.1 GCA_018971455.1 Rhodospirillales bacterium | reverse complement strand
ATGCGTTCCCTTCTCGTCCCGATTCGCCTGATGCAATTCCTGCCGTGGCTCTTCTTCCTTGTCGGGGGCGCGATGGCTCTGCATTTCGCCGGCACCAACGCGGCCCCGGGCGAAAGTGGCAACGCCGCCATCGCGCTGCTGCAGACCGGCACGATCGCCAACCCTTATCTTATCCCAACCGGCCCGACCGCGCATGTCTCGCCGCCGCTGGTCGGCCTGATTGCAACCATATTCTACTTCTTCGGCACCAATACGGTGCCGGCCCGCGCCGTGCTGGGGATCGTGACCGCATTGATGTACGCCCTCAGCATGCGCGCCGCGCTACGGATTCTTACCGTCGCCGGCGCCGGCCGGGCAGCGATCTGCGTCGCCGGCCTGCTCTTCCTGTTATTCAACATGTTCCTCTATCAGACCGTCGGGCCCGACCGGCAATGGGACGAGCCTTTCGCCGCCCTCATCCTCACACAGGGATGGCTGTTCCTGGAACAATCGGGCCGGTCTAAGACGCCCTATCGGAGCATGATTGCAATGGCCGCGCTGGCCGGGCTTGGCGGCCTGTTCTCGCCGGCCATCTTCCCGACGCTGGCGGTAAGCCTCGCGTGGATGATCTGGACGTATCGCAAACTCATCGACATCAGGCGCGCGGCCCTCCTGTCAGGCGCCGTGGTCATGATCTTCCTGCTGCCGTGGGGCGTCCGCAACCGGATCGAGCTTGGCCAGTTCATATTCAGCCGCTCGAATTTCGGACTGGAGCTCGCAATCGGCAACGCCCCTGGCGCGCTCGGATATTCGGGCAGCGGAACCGGTAACCCGTTGCATCCGCATGACTCCCTTCCCGCGGCGCGAGAGGTCGCACGCGTGGGGGAGGTGGCCTACATGCACAAGATGACGGCGCAAGCCCTAGATTGGATCCGCGCCGATCCCGCGCGTTTCGCCATGCTTTGCCTCACCCGCCTGCGCCTGCTGTTCTTCCCGCTGCCCGCCATGGCGGGCTGGTATCCCGGGCTTGGCAGCACACTGCCGTTCCTCCTCCTGACGCTGCTCGGCATCCTGCGCCTCGGTGCCCTGGCCAGTGTCGTCTGGCTCCGCGCTCGCCCGATCGCCGCCATTCTCTACACGGTGCTGCCCCTGGCCCCCTATGTGCTGGCCCATGTCAGCGTCCGCTACGAGTCCACCACCTTCTTCGTCTCGGTCGTGATGATCAGCCTCGCGATCGATCGCGCTCTCTCGCGGCCCAGCCGGCAGGAATCGTGATCCCGCCGCCCGCGCCCCGCTACGCGCCGCCCGGCCGCAGCCGGATCGTCACTTTCGTGCCCTCGCCGACCCGGCTGTCCAGATGCAGTTCGCCGCCATGCAGCGCGACCAGATGGCGGGCCAGCGGCAGGCCGATGCCCGCCCCGGCCTTCAGCCGGTCGAGTCCGCTATCGGCCTGCCAGAACGGCTCGAAGACCTGCGACATGTTGGCCTCGGCGATGCCGATGCCGCTGTCGCTCACGGTGATCAGCGCGCCGCCATCCGGCGCCGCCCGCAACGCGACGGCCACCTGCCCGCCGGCCGGGGTGAACTTCACCGCATTGCCGGCAACGTTGAGCAGCGCCTGGCGCAGCCGCTGCTCGTCGCCGAGAATGACGATGCGCTGCTCGGCGAGGTCGCTGGCCAGCGTCACCCTGCCGGCGGCGGCGGTCTGGCCCAGCACCTCCAGCGTGGCGCGCACCACCGCGCGCACATCGATCGGCGCCATGTTCAGCCGCAGCCCGCCGCTTTCAATGCGCGCATAGTCGAGGATGTCGTTGATCAGCGCCAGCAGATGCTGCCCGCTGCGCAGGATGTGCCCGGCATAGTCGCGATACTCCAGCGCACCCACCGGCCCGAGCACCTCCTGGTGGATGATCTCGGCA
Source organism: Rhodospirillales bacterium (assembly GCA_018971455.1). Classification (GTDB taxonomy): domain Bacteria; phylum Pseudomonadota; class Alphaproteobacteria; order Acetobacterales; family Acetobacteraceae; genus REEB85. Next base: position 547 of record JAGXAV010000493.1, on the reverse strand, counting down.
AACCCGATCACCGCGTTGAGCGGCGTGCGCAACTCATGGCTCATCGCCGCGAGGAAGCCCGATTTTGCCCGGCTCGCCGCCTCCGCCTGCTCCTTGGCCTGGCGCAGCCCGTCCTCGAGCCGGGTGCGCTCGGTAATGTCGATGGCCATGGTGGCGATGCCCCAGACCGGCCCGCCCTCGCCGCCCAGCGGCGCCTTGCAGGTCAGCCAGCGGCGCACCACCCCGTCCGCCCCGGGATAGCTCTCCTCGAAGAACTGGGTCGCCCGTCCGGTTTGCAGCACCTCCACGTCGAGGCCGCGGGAATAGCTGCCGAATTCGAGCCCGAGCAGGTCGCCCGCGGTCCGCCCGAGCACCGCGTCCGGCGTCACGCCGAACAGCCGCGCCTGGTGGATGTTCATGAACAGGTAGCGCGATTCGGCGTCCTTGGCGTTGAACAGCACCGGCACGGCATCGGCCGCCGCCGCGAGCAGGCCGGCCGCCGCCGGCGCCTCGCTCGCCCTGCCAGCATGCGACACCAGCGTCCACACGCGCCGGCCGTCCGGGCTGA
>JAGXAV010000020.1 GCA_018971455.1 Rhodospirillales bacterium | reverse complement strand
GCCGGCGGGCAAGCCGGATCCGGCGCTGCCGCCGGCAGCCCCGCCTCGTCCCAGCCCCGCGTCGCGCGCACCACGCGCACCACCAGCAGCATCACCGGCACCTCGACCAGCACGCCCACCACGGTGGCGAGCGCCGCCCCCGACTGGAAGCCGAACAGCGCGATGGCGGTGGCCACCGCCAGCTCGAATAAGTTCGAGGCGCCGATCAGGGCCGACGGCCCGGCCACGCACCACGCGACGCCGAGGCGCCGGTTGATCCAGTACGCGAGGCCGGCATTGAAGATGACCTGGATGATGATCGGCACGGCGAGCAGCGCGATGACCAGCGGCTGGGCCGAGATCGCCTCACCCTGCAGGCCGAAGAGCAGCACCAGCGTCGCCAGCAGGGCGATGAGCGAGAGGGGCGCCAGCCGGGCCAGCACGCGCTCCAGCGCGCCACGGCGCAGCAGCGATCGCCGCCAGAGCTGGGCGGCGGTCACCGGCACGACGATGTAGAGCAGCACCGAGAGCAGCAGCGTGCCCCACGGCACGGTGATCGAGGACAGTCCGAGCAGCAGGCCGACCAGCGGCGCGAAGGCGACGATCATCACCGCGTCGTTCAGCGCCACCTGCGAGAGGGTGAAATGCGGCTCGCCATCGACGAGGTTCGACCACACAAAGACCATCGCCGTGCACGGCGCCGCGGCGAGCAGGATGAGGCCGGCAATGTAGGAATCGATCTGTGCGGCCGGCAGCAGCGGGCGGAAGACCTGGCCGATGAACAGCCAGCCGAGCAACGCCATGCTGAACGGCTTGACCAGCCAGTTCACCCCGAAGGTGGCGGCCATGCCGCGCCAGTGCGCCCCCACTTCGCGCAGGGCCGCCGGGTCGATCTTCAGCAGCATCGGCACGATCATCAGCCACACCAGGCCCGCCACCGGCAGGTTGACCTGCGCAATCGTCGCCGCACCCACGGCGTGGAACAGCCCGGGTGCGGCTTGGCCGGCGACGATGCCGGTGACGATGCAGAGGCCCACCCAGAGGGTGAGGAACCGCTCGAACAGGCTCATGCCGCCGCTCCTGGCGCGGTGCGCGGCAGGCGGCCGATATCGGCGACGTGGCGATGCAGCGCCATGCGGTCCAGCGCAGCGAAAGGGAGGGCGGCGAACAGCTTGATGCGGCTTTCCAGCATCATGAAGGCGTCGCGGAAGGCCTGCATCCGCTCGGCCTCGCTGCCCTCATGCGCCGCCGGGTCCGGCACGCCCCAATGCGCCGTCATCGGATGGCCGGGCCAGACCGGGCAAACCTCGCCCGCGGCGTCGTCGCAGACGGTGACGATGAAATCCATCGCCGGCGCCCCGGGGGCGGCGAACTCCTCCCAGCCCTTCGACCGCAGGCCCTCGGTCGGCAGGCCGGCCTGCGCCAGCACCGCCAGCGCCAGGGGATGGACCGCTCCCTTGGGATGGCTGCCGGCGCTGAAGCCGTGCAACCGCCCCTGCCCCCAATGCTCGACCAGCCGTTCGGCCATGATGCTGCGCGCCGAATTGCCCGTGCACAGGAACAGGATGTTGAGGTGCTCGCTCACGCGGCGGCCCGGTTGCAGCAGGGTTTCTCCGGCGCCGGGATCGCCGGCGCGCAGCACACGCCGCCGGTTTCGCCGTGCAGCGCATCGAGCGGCGCGGACTGCCCATAGACCGTGGCCGCGCCGTGGGTGAAGAAGGTCTCCCACACCACGCCCTGCGGATCGGCGACCCATTGCTTCTCGCTGCGTGCGTAGCAGCAGGTCGCCGCCGCCTCTTCCACCACCGGCCGCTCGGCCGCGGCCAGGCGCGCGGCAATTTCGGCGAGCTCGCCCGCATCCTCGGCCTGGATGCCGAGATGCTGGATGCCGGCCGCATGGCCCGGGCGCACGCTGATGGCGAAATTGACGCGCGGGTCCTCGAGCATCCATTTCGCGTAATCGCCCTTCACCACCGTGGGCGGGCTTGCGAACAGCGTGCTGTAGAAGCGCACGGATTGCGCGAGATCATCGACGCCGACATGCACGTGCATCCGCTTCATGCCACCCTCTCCCCATCAAGTCCTTGCGAAGTGGCGCCGGGCTCGCAGACCGGCACGCAGGATTGGCCGCCGCCGCAGCAATTCTCGCCGAGATAGGCGAGCAGCCGGTTCATCGCGGTGAAATCCGCGGCGTGGAACACCTGCCGCCCGACGCGGCGCTGGGTGACCAGGCCGGCATGGAGAAGCTGCTGGACATGAAAGGTGAGCGAGGATGGCGGCACGCCGAGCCGGGCGGCCAGCACGCCGGCCGGAATGCCGTCGGGCCCGGCCACGACCAGCATGCGGAACACCGCCAGCCGATGCTCATGGGCCAGCGCGGCCAGTCCCGCGACAACCTGCGCCCCCTGCATGCGCCCCGCCCTCCTCCGATGCGGGGATGATGGCGCAGAACGGCGCACAACACAACGAAATTTTTATTATAGTCGTATTATCGTATTGACGGGGCTCAACCAGCCCCGAAACCGCCGGCCAATCGCGCGAGCGCACTCCGGCAATCAGGTGCGCGAGCGCACCATGGTCTTGATGGTGCTGAGCGCCCGGCCCGAGGCCAGCACGATTTCGCGGTCCTGCGCCTCGATGGCGGCGCGCGCGCCGGCCTCACCGTCGAGCCCTTCGAGCACGGCGCTGGGGACCTTGCGGCGCGAGCTGCGGGTGCCATCGGCATAGGTGATATCGTAGAACACGAAGGTGCTCAGGGAGCGGCGTTTCATGATGTTCGATCCTGAGTTCGAGCGCCGAAGGCCGGCCGGCCGGCCTCAGCCGAGGACGCCGCTGCGGCCAGTGAGCTTGCTCTCCGGCACGACGCGCTCATGCCCGTCCACCGCGTGCTTCACGCGGTACTGCATATCGCTGGTCTCACTCGGCAGCAGGCGCTGGATCTTGTATTTGCCTTGCGGCACGTTGCCGTCACGCGCGCCGGGACGGAAATCGACCATTTCGCCGACGGCGAATTTGTGCTGGGCCATCACGTCCTCCGGAAACGGCCGGCGCCGCACTGGGCGGCGCCGGTCGCGCTGATCAGACCGACTTGAGGTTGACCGCGGAGCTTTTGCCCTGCTGGCCGTTCTCGATGTCGTACGTCACCTTCTGGCCTTCGTTGAGTTGCGCCATGCCGGCGCGCTCGACGGCGGAAATATGGACGAACACATCCTTTGAACCATCATCGGGCTGAATGAAGCCGAAGCCCTTCTGACCGTTGAACCATTTGACAGTGCCTTGAGCCATGACATCTCTCCATGAGATCGGCAGCCCACGTGGTGTGGGCCTGAAATTCTTTTCAAATTGGGGGGGCACCGAACTGCGACGGGATCGCAAGAAGTACTAACAGCCCACGCTGAAAAGCGCCGTGCCAGTCATATGGGACCGGTGGGCGCGCATTGCCAGAGAAATCGCACAGGAGGTCGCGCGGGAACCCCGCGCCACTCGCTGGTCAGGCAGGCACGCCGGCCGCGCGCGCCTCCCGCAGCGTCTGGGTGAGCAGGTCGAGCGCGTCCGCCTTGTCGCTGCCGGCGCTGGCAGCGAATTCAGCAGCCAGCCGCTCGATCGCCATTTCGAACAGGTTGCGCTGGCTGAAGCTGGCGCCTGACCCGTCCGCGCCCTGCTGAAGGTCGCGCACCACCTCGGCCAGCAATTGTGGATCGCCGGAATTGACCTTGGCGAGATATTCCTGGCCCCGTTTGGCCCACATCAGCCGGCTCACGCGCGGGCGCCCGCGCAGCACGGCCAGGATCTCGGCGAGCTTCTTCGGGCTGGCGAGCTTGCGCAGGCCATTGGCGCGCGCCTGCCCGACCGGTACGCGCAGCGTCATCCGGTTCTCATCGAAGGAGATCTGGATCAGGTTCAGCCGATGGCCGGCAATCTCCTCGGCGCCGATCCGGTCGACCTTGCCGACACCGTGCGCCGGATAGACGACGAAATCGCCTTTGCGGAATGGGTCCGCGTCGCGCGGCCCGGTCTGCGCCGCCGTGGCATTGAAGGCGGCCTCAACCATCGCCGTCGTGATCATCATGGCTGCCACAAGTGGTTCCATCCTCTGTGTTCGCCCTCTTATGTGGGTACTTTCCACCTGAATGCATCGCGGGCCGCCCCCTTAACCAAGGGCTAACCGCCACCCGCCTCAACCTGCGGGCGATCGGCGTGAGGATGGGCCGCGTGACCACCGAGGCGAGATGCGAGATTGTGCCGCTTACCGCGCTGCGTGGCCTTGCCGCGGTCAGCGTCGTGGCGCTGCATTTCACCGACTGGCTCGGCGACGGGTGGCGGGCCCGGCACGATCTCGGTTTTGTTGCGCATGGCTACCTATGGGTCGATTTCTTTTTCATGCTGAGCGGCTTCGTGCTCGGCCTGGCGCATGCCGAGCGCTTCCGCGGCGGCGCGCCAGACGGGTTCTATGCGCGCTTCGTGGTGTCGCGCCTGGCGCGGATCTACCCGCTGCATCTGGTCACCCTGCTGCTGATCCTGCTCGCCGAACTGGCGAAATACCGCCTGACCTATGCCGGCGAGCCACCCTTCAGCCTGAACACGCCGGCGAGCTTCCTCGACCACCTGCTGCTCATCCAGGCCTGGGGCGCCACCCAGCCGGCGACGTGGAACCTGCCCTCCTGGTCGATCAGCGCCGAGTGGGGCGCCTATCTCGCCTTTCCGCTTTTCGCCACGCTGCTCTGGCGGCCGCGCGCGCCTATACTTGCGGCGGCGCTGGGTCTGGCCCTGCTGGCCGGGCTCGCGGCGGTCATCCGCCTCAACGGCCACCCGACCCTCGAGCAGGTCATCGGCGCCGGCGCCCTGCCCCGCTGCCTGCTCGATTTCGCCGGCGGCATGCTGATCTGCCGGCTGCATCTGGCCGCCCGGCGTCACCGGCGCCCGGCGCTGACGGCGATCGGTTCGGACGCCTCGGCGTTCCTCGCCCTCACCGCCGTCGCGCTCGCGCTGCAGTACGGCCTCTACGACCCGTTGGTCGTGGCGCTGATGGCGTGGCTGATCACCGCCCTCGCGGCCAACCAGGGCCGCGCGCGGGCGGCGCTGTCACTGCCGCCGCTGCGCTGGCTCGGCCTTATCTCCTACTCGATCTATCTGGACCATTTCCTCATCCTCAAGATCTGGAAGCTGGTCTATCAGCGGGTTTTCCATGAGCAGATCGGCGGCCTGGGCGCGCTGCTCGCCTTCCTCGCCGTGCTGGGCGCGGTGCTCGCCATGGCGGTCGTCACCTGGCGTTTCGTCGAGCGCCCCGGACAGCGCTGGGTCCTGTCATGGGCGGTGCCCGTCAGGCGGTCGGCGCCCGGCCTGCCAGGCCGTCGAACAGAGCCAGACCGCGGCGCTGCCATGCCGCCACCGGATCATCGGCCTCAAGAAGCGTGAAGCGGCTGACGCAGCGCGGCCATTGCAGGCTGCCGAGCACGATGTAATCCGTATAATCGGGCGCTTCTCCGCCGATCCAGTCCTGATGTCGCAGGATGAGACGCAGCGGCGCCAGGACCATGCGCCACGCCTCCACGGTGGTGGCGCGATCGGCCACCACCGCCTCGAGCGGCATGCCGAAGGCTTTCTCGCGGCTGTGGCGGAAATAGGCCTGATCCTGCGGGCGCAGCACGTCCAGGATGTCGCGGACCACGCAGCGCGCAATGCCGGGGTGCAGCGCGCTGTCCGCCCAGGCATTGATGAAGCGGGCATGGGCCATGCCCGACGCGCCGCCGAACAGGCTGGGCCGGTCGGGATAGGCGCGCTCCAGATGCTGGGCGATGGCCCAGGAATCGCTCACCACCGTCTCGCCATCCACCAGCACCGGCACTTTGGCCTGCCCGGAAAAGGCGATCGCCGCGTTCTCGGTGAAGCGCCAGGGCACGGCCTCGAAGGCCAGGCCCTTATGGGCGAGGGCGAGGCGGGTGCGCCAGCAATAGGGGCTGAAGCGCAGCGCCGGATCGGCGCCGGCGAGTTCGTAGAGCGTGATGGCCATGCACGGACTCCCCGGATTGCCGGAGCAATCTAGGCGGCGGGGCGCGCATCGTCACGCCCGCCGTTCCTTGCCGATGGCTACTCCGTCGGTTCGGCGTGCCGGGCGTGCAGACGCAGCACGGCCTCCAGCGCCTCCTCCGGCTCCAGGCGCCGATGGACGCGCGGATCGACGCGGGCGAGCGCCACCCGCCCGTCCGTGTCGATCACATAGCCGGCCGCGACCGGCAATTCCCAACCGGGTGTGCCGTTGATCCGCGGCAGGTCATGGCCGAGCCGCTCATAGAGGGCCCGGTAATCGGCATCGAGCTTCCAGACCAGCCCGTAGCGGCGCGCCACCGCGTTGCCGGCATCCGACAACACCGGGAAGCACAGCGCGTTGCGCTCAGCGGTTGACAGGCTCTGGTCGGGGGTCTGCGGCGAAATCGCCAGCAGGCTCGCGCCCTGCCGCCGGAGCTTCGGCAGCACCCGGTTCAGGGCGCGCAGCGCGATGCTGCAGAACGGACACCAGCCGCCACGGAAGAAGGTCAGCACCACCGGCCCGCGGGCCAGCGCCTCATGCAGCGAAACCGGCCGGCCGTGCTGGTCCGGCAAGGTGAAATCCGGCGCGATCTGGCCCTCGCCCACCGCATGGTGCGGATAGTCATGGGCGAGCAGCTCGGCATGGGTGCGTTGCAGTAGAGCTGCGGTTTTCGGGTCCACGCGCTCGAGCAGCGCGTCGAGAAACATCTCCAATTGCGAGGCCAGGCTGTCCATCGCACGCTCCTGCGCTTTCGCGCCACCCTGCCATCTTCCGATGGGGCTTGAATTTCCTCGCCACATATCGCGCATGCGGGCGATGATGTTAATACCCATCCTTCCGATGATATTGATGTGCTGAAGTATGAGCTCATGGATCTTCTGGCCGCCTTCCGCACCTTCATCCGCATCGCCGAAACCGGCAGCTTCTCCGCCGTCGCGCGCGAGGTGGGCGCCACCCAGCCCGCCGTTTCGCGCCAGATCGCAGCGCTGGAGGACCATCTGGGCGCCCGTCTGCTGCAACGCAGCACGCGCAGCTTGCGGCTGACCGAGGACGGCACCGACTTCCTCACCCATGCCCGCCTGGTGGTCGAGGCGGTCGAGGAGACGGAGGCGGCGATCGGCCGCCGCCGCACCGCCGCGGCCGGGCTGGTGCGCCTCGGCGCGCCATCGGTGTTCGGCCGGCTCTACATCGCGCCGCGCATCGGCCTGCTGCTGGACCGCTATCCGGAGCTTGCCGTCGAGCTGCTGCTGACCGACGACGTGGTGGACATGGTGCAGGAGGGGCTCGACCTGTCGCTGCGGGTGGGCGCGATCAGCGATGCCGCCCTGGTCGCCCGCCGCGTCGGCATGACCGCGAGCCAGGCGGTGGCCGCGCCGGAATATCTGGCGCGCCGTGGCACGCCGCAGCACCCGGCCGATCTGGCGGGGCATGACTGCGTCATCTTCACCCGCGGCCAGACACCGAACACCTGGAGCTTCATGGGCGCCGACGGGCCCGCCCCGGTGGAGGTCACCGGGCGGCTGCGCGTCAACAGCATCGAGGCGGTGATGGAGGCGACGCTGACCGGCATCGGCATCGCGCTGCTGCCGAGCTGGATGATCGGCGACACGGTGCGCCGCGGCCGGCTGCAACGCGTGCTGAAGGCCTGGACCCCGCGCCAGCTGCCGATTTCGGTGGTCTATCCCTCGCGGCGCTTCCTGGCGCCCCGCACCCGCGCGGTGATCGACTTCCTGGTGGACGAATTCCGCCTCGACCCGGTGATCTCCGCCTATGGCGGCACGCCGTAGGGCCGATTTTTGCCGCTTGCGCGCGCCCGCCGGCGGGGCCGATACTGAACTGTCATGAACGTTCTCGCTCCGGCCAAGGCGCGCCTGTCGATCGAGGTGGTGCACGATCTAGTGTGCCCCTGGTGCTATCTCGGCCTGCGCCGCCTGCTGCGCACCCTGCGCCGGCGGCCTGATCTGCTGTTCGACATCGCCTGGCGGCCCTTCCTGCTCAACCCGGACATGCCGCGCACCGGCATGGCGCGGGCGGATTACGTGGTGCGCAAATTCGGCGGCGAGGAACGCGCGCGGCGCCTCTACCACTCGATCGGCGAGCTCGGCCGGGCGGAGGGCATGGTGTTCGCCTTCGAGCGCATCCGCCGCACCCCCTCCTCGGTCGATGCCCACCGCCTGGTGCGCTGGGGGACGGGCTTCGGGCTCGGCACCGAGTTGGTCGAGGCGCTGTTCGCCGCGCATTTCGCCGAGGGGCGCGACATCGGCGATGTGTCCGTGCTGCTCGACATCGCCAGCGGCATCGGGCTCGACGGCACGGCGGCGCGCTGCTTCCTCTACGGCGACACCGACATCGAAATCGTCCATGCCGAAAACCTGCGCGCCCACCGGCTCGGCATCAACGGCGTGCCGTGCTTCGTCATCGCCGGCCGCCACGCCATCGCCGGCGCGCAGGAGAGCGAGGTGATCGAGCGGCTGATCGACGTCGCCGTGGTCGAGGCCGAGGAGCTTTAGGCGCGCGGCCCGGAACGTCCCGCCGCTACTCCCCCGCCCCCGGCAGCGGGGCGCCCACGGTGACGCCGCCATCGATCACCATGGTCTGGCCGGTCATGAAGCTGCCGGCCCGCGAGGCGAGAAACACCGCCGCCCCGGCGATCTCGTCCGGCTCGCCGATGCGCAGCAGCGGGGTGTCGCGCGTGCGGCGCTTGAGGTTGGCGGGGTCCTCCCACAGGGCGCGGGCGAAATCGGTGCGCACCAGGCCGGGGGCGATGCAGTTGGCGCGGATGTTGCGCGGGCCCCACTCGACCGCGAGGTTGCGGGCGAGCTGCATGTCGGCGGCCTTGGACAGCGCGTAGATGCCAAGCTGCGTGGAGCCGCGCAGCCCGGCGATCGAGGAAATGATCACCACCGCCCCGCCGCCCTGCGCCGCCATGCCGGGCAGCACCATGTTGCAGAGCCAGAAATTGCTCCGGACGTTGGAGGCCATGATGCGGTCATACGCATCGTCCGGCACGGTCAGCCCGGGGCCGAAATGCGGATTGACCGCGGCATTGCAGACCAGGATGTCGATCCGCCCCCAGGCGGCCAGTGCGGCATCGGCAAGGGCCTGAAGCTCCTCCTTGCGGCCGATATTGCAGGTCTTGGTGATCGCCGTGCCGCCGCGCGCGATGATCTCGGCCACCACCGCGTCGCAACCGTCCTGCTTGCGGCTGGAGACGACGACGCGCGCGCCGTGCTCGGCCATGCGCAGCGCGATCGCCCGCCCGATGCCCTTCGAGGCGCCGGTGATGACGGCGACTTTCCCGCTCAGATCGAACAGTGACGCCATGGCGCCCTCCCGGTGTTCGGGCCAGCCTGTCACAGCAGCGCCAGACCCGCCAGGATGCTCAGCGCGGTCAGCGGCGCGCCGACGGCGAAATAGCTCCAGAAGCCGATGGCGACGCCGCGCGCGCGGGCGCGCTGGACGACGATGAGGTTGGCGACCGAGCCGAGGAGGGTGAAATTGCCGGCCAGCGTGGCCGCCATCGCCACCACCTTCCAGGCGCGCTGCGGGTCGGCGAGGCCGGTGATGAAGGGCTTCAGCACCAGCACCGCCGGCACGTTGCTGACCAGGTTGGACAGCAGCGCCGTCGCCACGCCGAGCACCGGCATGTCGTTCAGATGCAGCACGGCGAGGCGGCGCACGGCCTCCGGCGTCAGCAGCGTCCGCTCGATGCCGGCCACGACGACGAAGAGGCCGGCGAACATCAGCAGCAGCGTCCAGTCGATGTCGGCGTACATGCGGCCCACCTTCACGGCCCGGCTGGGCAGCAGCAGCGCGCCTGCGACCAGGGCCGCCTCGGCCGGGCGCACGCCCGCGAAGAAGGCCGCCACGAGGCCCGCGACCACGACGAGGCTCTTGGCGATCAGGGCTCCGTGGATGCGGATCGGCGGCGGCGTGGCGGCCAGGCGCAGGTGCCAGGCGAATTCGCTGCGCCACAGCAGGGCGATGAGCAGGAACGCGAGCAGCAGCCCGAGTGCCGCCACCGGCGCCAGGGACGCGGCAAAATCGCCATAGGCGATATGCGACAGGCTACCGATAATCATGTTCTGCGGATTGCCGGTGATGGTTGCCGTGCTGCCGATATTCGACGCCAGCGCGATCGCCAGCACATAGGGCACCGGGTCCCGCCGCAGATGCAGCACGATGTCGAGCACCAGCGGCGTCAGCACCAGGCAGATCGTGTCGTTGACGAGAAAGGCCGAGAGCACGCCGCTGGTCAGCACCACGCCGGCCAGGATCTGCAACGGGTGGCGCGCGCGCCCGACCACGAAGGCGGTGACCAGCGCGAAGAATCCGGCGAGGCGCAGATTGGCGACCACGATCATCATGCCCAGCAGCAGGGCGACGGTGTCGAAATCGATGGCCGCGTAGGCCTGGTCGAGGCTCAGCGCGCCCGCCGCCACCATCAGCACGCCGCCGAGGAAAGCCGCCCCCGCACGATCGATGCGCAGGCCCGGCACGCGCCCCGCCGCCACCACCGCATAGGTCGCCACGAAGATCAGCACGGCCAGGACGGTGCGCATGGCCGCCGCCCCCTGGCCGGCCGCGATCCCGCCGCTGCCTACTGCATCGCCGCGTCCAGCGCGCGCTTCCAGGTGCCGTCGGCGAGGCTCCTGGTCATGAAGGCGTCGACCGCCTGCTTGAGGGCAGGGTCCTTCTGCATCAGGTAGCCATCCTCGAAATGCGTGAACGGGCTGGCCACCTTGGCCGGGCAGAGCACGCCGGGATGCAGCTTGGATTGCAGATCGACCTCGACCCCGTCGGTGACCATCACATCCGCCTTGTCGGTGACCAGCTCGTCGAAGATGGTGCGGTTATCCGGCCAGACGATGATCTGCGCCTGGTGGAAACTGGCGTGGGCGAAAGTGTCGTTGGTGCCGCCGGAATTGGTCACCACGCGCACCGGCTTCTGGTCGATCGCGGCGAGCGAGGTGTATCTGGCGGCGTCGGCGCAGCGCACGATCGGGCGCTTGCCGTCGCTGACATTGGGCACCGAGAAATCGCCGGCCGCGGCGCGCACCGGATTGAGGGTGATGCCGCCCACCGCGATGTCGAACCTGCCGGCCTGGAAATCGGGCAGCAGCGTCTTCCACGTGGTCGGCACGAACTCGGCCTTGACGCCGAGATCGGCCGCCAGCGCCTTGGCCATGGTGATGTCGGCCCCCACCAGCGCGCCGTCGGCGCCGCGATAGCTGAAGGGCTTGTAATCGCCCGTGGTGCCGATGCGCAGCACGCCGGCCTGCTTGATGGCGGCGAGCCCCTCCGCCGAGGCCAGGCCGGGCAGGCAGGCTAGCAAGGCTGCAAAGGCAGCGGCCGTGAAGGTACGTCCCATTGCGCGCGCTCCCGCTGGTGCCGGGCCGATCCCCGGGGCGACGCATCAGAGGGCGACGGCGGGCGGCGGTCAAGCACCCGGCGGGATTGCCAAACTGCCCGGATTCGGCCACCAACGCGCGACCCGGCCGCCCGCCCGAACCACCCCGCCACAAGGACCCGCCTGCCCCATGCACACGCTTCAGGCCATCGTGATCGCCATCCTGCAGGGGGCGACGGAGCTCTTCCCGGTCAGCAGCCTGGGCCACGCCGTGGTGCTGCCGGCGGTGCTGGGGTGGCATCTGGACCAGCACGGCCCCTCCTTCCTGCCCTTCCTGGTGATGCTGCACCTGGGCACGGCGACCGCATTGCTGGTCTATTTCTGGACCGATTGGTGGGCCATCCTGCGCGGCGTTCTGGGGCTGGCCGATCCGCATCACGTCGCCGAGAGCCGGCGCGTCTTCCTGCTCATCGTCGTTGCCACCATCCCCGCGGTCATCGTCGGCTTCGCGCTGGAGAAATTCTTCCGCCATCTGTTCGGCGCGCCCAGCGTGGCCGCCTTCTTCCTGGTGATCAACGGCGCGCTGCTGCTGGCCGGCGAGCGCATCCGCACGCTTGGCCATCGCCCGCTCGCCTCGCTCACCATCAAGGACGCGCTGGTCATCGGGCTGTGGCAGTGCACGGCGCTGATCCCCGGCATCTCGCGCTCCGGCGCGACGATCACCGGCGGGCTGCTGCGCGGCATCGATCACGAGGGGGCGGCGCATTTCTCCTTCCTCATTGCCACGCCGATCATCTTCGGCGCGACCGTGCTGGAGGTGCCCAAGCTGCTGCACGCGGGCGTGCCGCACGGCGTGCTGCCGCTGGCGGTGCTGGCCGCGCTGTTCGCCGGCGGCACCGCCTGGGCGAGCACCTGGTTCCTCATGCGCTACTTCCGCAACCACGATGAATGGGCGCTCAACCCCTTTGCCTATTACTGCATCGCCGTCGGGCTCGCCGCACTCGGCTATCTCGCGCTGGTGTAGGCGATGGGCGGGCCGCTGGCGGGCGTGCGGGTCATCGACCTCACCAACACGGTGCTGGGGCCGATCGGCACGCAGCTGCTCGGCGATGCCGGCGCCGACGTCATCAAGATCGAACCCCCCGCGGGCGATGCGGTGC
>JAGXAV010000492.1 GCA_018971455.1 Rhodospirillales bacterium | reverse complement strand
TGCCCCCCTGTGGCCATGATAGGCTCGGCGCTCAGCGTGCGGTGGAGGAGGCGGCTCATGGGCGGTACTCCGCGGCTGGAGGGGGCAGACGGAAGAGCGGCAGACAGAAGGGCGGTGGGCTGGGCAGCGGCAGGGAAAGCCGGCGCGGGCGAGGCGGCCATTGCGGGGCCGTGCATTCTTGACACTTGCCCGACCCGACGGTAGCAAGCCCTCGCCGCGGGGCAAGGGGACTTGCCTGGGGGTGAACGCATGACCGAAACGCGGAACGACCAGGCCTCGTTCGAGGCGCGACTCGCCGCCGCACGGCGCAGGCAGGGCCTCGAGGCTCCGCCCAGGCCGGTGCAGGAGCCCGGGTTCTCGGCCATGGGGGTCGGGTTGCGTGTCGGGGTGGAGATGGTGTCGGCCCTGGTGGTCGCCGTGGCGATCGGCTGGGGGCTGGACCGGTGGCTGCATACGCGGCCGCTCTTTCTGGCAGTGTTCGTGCTGCTGGGCGGGGCGGCGGGTGTCGCCAATGTCTGGCGGCTGATGGGACCGAAAGGTCTGAAGAACGGGTGAGGAGCTGAGCAACGTGGCCACCGGTGGACAGGCGATCGACGCACTCGGCCAGTTCGAGCTGCATCCGGTGTTCGGGCCGATCGGCGCATCCGTGCGCTTCACCCAGTCCAACCTGATGATGCTGATCGGCGCGGCGCTGATCCTCGGCCTGCTCTATTTCGGCATGCGCGCCAAGGCGGTGGTGCCCGGCCGGCTCCAGGCGATGGCCGAGCTGTGCTACGACGGCATCCACGGCATGTGCATCAACCAGATCGGCGCCGAGGGGAAGGCGTTCTTCCCGTTCATCTTCACGCTGTTCTTCTTCGTGCTGATGGGCAATCTGCTCGGGCTGCTGCCGTTCTCGTTCACCTACACCAGCCATATCGCGGTCACCTTCGCGCTTGCCGCCATGGTCATCGTCATCGTCACCGGCGTGGCGCTGCGCATCCACGGCCTGCATTTCTTCAGCTACTTCTTCCCGGCCGGCGCGCCGAAGCTGCTGGCGCCGCTGATCGTGCCGGTCGAAATCATCTCCTACCTCTCGCGGCCGGTGAGCCTGAGCATTCGTCTGTTTGCCAACATGGTGGCCGGGCATGTGATGTTCGAAGTGTTCGCCTCGTTCATCGTGATGATGGCCGGCGCCGGCCTGATCGGCGGCGTCGCCGCGATCGGGCCGCTCGCGGTCAATGTCATCCTGGTCGGCTTCGAGTTGCTGGTCGCCGTTCTGCAGGCCTATGTGTTCGCCATCCTGACCTGCATCTACCTGCACGACGCGGTGCACCTGCACTGAGCCCGCGTCGCAGTCGTCTTTTCCACTCTCTCAACCCCGAAGGATTGTCACCATGGACGTCGCCGCCGCTAAGGCTCTCGGAGCCGGTATCGCCGTGATCGCTCTTGCCGGCGTCGGCATCGGCATCGGCAACATCTTTTCCGCCCTGGTCAACAGCGTGGCGCGCAACCCCTCGGCGCGCGACCAGGTGTTCGGCCTCGGCATTCTCGGCTTCGCGCTGACCGAAGCCGTGGCGCTGTTCGCCCTGCTGATCGCCTTCCTCATCCTCTTCACCTGATCCGCGAGGCGCGTCATGCGCTTTACCGCCTCCCTCGCCGGCACGCTGCTGGCCTCCTCCGCGGCCTTCGCGCAGGAAGCCCCGAAGGGCATGCCGCAGCTCGACTTCCATAACCCGCTGACCATCAGCCAGGTGGTCTGGCTGGCGCTCATCTTCCTCGCCCTCTACCTCCTGCTGTCGCGCTGGGCGCTGCCGCAGGTGGCGGACGTGCTGGAGCTGCGCGCCGGCACCATCGGTCGGGATCTGGAAGCCGCGCGGGCGGCCAAGGCGCAGGCCGATGCCGCGGTCGCCGAACTCACCAGCGCCACCCGTGCCGCCCAGGCCGGCGCGCAGGCCGAGATCGCGGCCGCCGTGGCCGCCGCCAAGCAGGCGGCGGGTGAGCAGGCGGCGCGGCTCAATGCCCGCCTGGAGGCGCAGCTGCACACGGCCGAGACGCAGATCGCAGCCGCCCGGGATGCCGCGATGGGGGCGCTGCGCCAGGTGGCCGGCGAGACCGCCGGCGTCGTGGTGACGAAGCTGACCGGGATGGTGGCCGATGCGCCGCGCGTCGAGGCCGCCGTGGCGGCGGCGATGGCGGCGCGCAAGCTGTCCGCCGGCGCGGCGTAGAGGGATCATCCATGCACGAAGAGAGCTTCTTCCAGAATCCCCGCGCCTGGGTGGCGATCGCCTTCGTCATCTTCTTCGTGCTGTTCGGCCGCAAGATCTGGACCGCGCTGACCGCCATCCTGGACAAGCGCACCGAGGCGGTGCGCGGCGAGTTGGCCGAGGCCCAGCGCCTGCGCGGCGAGGCCGAGGCGATGCTGAAGGACGCCTCCGTCCGCCGCGAGACGGCGATGGCCGATGCCA
>JAGXAV010000491.1 GCA_018971455.1 Rhodospirillales bacterium | reverse complement strand
AGCGCGGCCAGCGCTGCCCGCAGCGGGGCGCGGCAGGCCAGCTCGACGGCATGGCGCTGGCCATAGGCGAAGCCGATGGTCTCCACATGGTCGTAGCGCGCCAGCGCCCAGGCCAGGCAGGTGGCGCTGTCCTGGCCTCCGGAGAACAGCACCAGGGCGGATTCTTTCATCGGGATGTCGCTTTCGTCATCAAGGGGTTCGGGCCGGTGCCGTAAGGCAGACGTAAGCGCGGCTGGCCAGTTTGGCGGCGTGTCATCGCGCACATCACAGGAGAAAACCATGTCGCGTCCGCTTCTGCTTGCCCTGGCTCTCGGGGTTGCCGCCCTTCCCGCCGCCTTCGCGCCCGCCGCCCATGCCGAGCAATCCTGCCACATCACCGGCAAGATGATGAGCCGCACGGCGATGGAGCAGAGCCTGCACGCGCGTGGCTTCACCACCATCCGCAACCTGTCCACCCATAATGGCTGCTACGAGGCCAAGGGCATCGACAAGAACGGCAAGCGCTTCGAGCTCGAGCTGGCCGGCGACACCGGGGCGATCCACAACCGGGAGTAGTCCGATGCGCTCAGGCGAATCCACGATGCGCGGGAGTCGCATCGGCGAAATCCGGGTGTGGGATCGTTTCGTGCGCGTCTTTCATTGGGGGACGGTGGCGTTGTTCGCCACCGCCTTCCTCACGCGCGATCAGAAATGGCTGCACGAGCCGGTCGGCTACGTCGTGCTCGGGCTGGTGGGCGCGCGGCTGGTCTGGGGGCTGGTCGGCCCGCGCCATGCGCGCTTCGCCGATTTCGTGCGCGGGCCGCGCACGGTCCTCGCCTATCTGCGCGAGCTGCGCCAGGGGCGGGCGCGGCGCTATCTCGGCCACAACCCGGCCGGCGGCGCAATGGTGCTCGCGCTACTGTTTCTCCTGCTGCTGACCGGGGGCAGCGGCTGGCTGTCGGAGACCGACGCCTATTTCGGGGTGGCCTGGGTGTCCCACCTGCACAACATCTCCGCCCATCTCCTCCTCGTCCTGGTCGGGCTGCACGTCACCGGCGTGGTGGTCTCGAGCGTGCTGCACCGGGAGAACCTGGTGCGGGCCATGCTCACCGGGCGCAAGCCGGCGGTGCTTCCCGGCGAGGCTGAGCACGAAGCAGGCGCCGCCACCCTCTCGGGCGCGCGCCTGCACTGAGCCGCCATGGGCGGCGGCGATTTCGGCGACGATGGCCAGGCCCAGTCCGGCGCCTGGCCCGCGTGCCCGCCGCCCGCGCTGGAAGCGGTCGAAAATGGCCTGAAGCTCGGCCTCGGGAATGCCCGGCCCGCGGTCGCGCACCTCGATCGCCGCAGGGGCGATCAGCTCGACCTCCACGGTGCTGCCGGTCGGGGCATGGGCGAGGGCGTTCTCGATCAGATTGGCCAGGGCCAGCCCGATGGCCGGCGCGTTGCCGGCGATCGGGCTGGCCGGTGCCGTCTCGATCAGCGCCAGCTCGATGCCGCGGGCGATCGCCAGCGGCGCCAGCGCGCTGACCGCCTCGACGGCGACCTCGTGCAGATCGACCCGGTGCTGCACGTCGAGCGGCGTGCCGTCGAGGCGGGCGATGCTGAGCAGCTGCGCCACCAGGCGCGAGAGCCGGTCCGCGTCGTGGCGCAGGGCGGCGGCCTCGATGCCCGCCTCGCCCGCATCGGGCAGCGCGTCGAGCCGCGCGGTGAGCACGGCGAGCGGCGTGCGCAGGCTGTGCGCGGCATCGGCGACGAAGCGGCGCTGCGCGTCGAGCGCCTGTTCGAGGCGGAGCAGGGCGGCGTTGGTGGCGGCGACCACCGGCTGCAACTCACGCGGCAGGCGGGTCGCCGGCAGGCGTTGACCCGGATTGCCCGGCCCGATGCGGGCGGCGGCGGCCGAGACCTCGCGCAGCGGCCGCAACCCGTGGCGCAGCGTCAGCACGCCGATCGCGACGGTGAGCAGGCCGAGCGGCCCGAGCAGCCAGAGTGCGCTGGTCAGCAGATCTTGCACGACGCTGTTGAGCAGCACCTCCTGCTGCTCATGGCCCTGCGCGACGACGATGCGCCACGGCCCGATATCGCTGACCAGCCCGACCATGCCGTGCGGGTGCGCCTCGCTCGGCGGCGTGCGGAACAGCCCGGGTTCGGCCGGCACGAAGGGCGCGACCTCGGTGGTGGCGCGCGGATCGGAGGTGGCTTCCAGCGCGCCCGCGCCGCCATAGATCAGGTAGATGTTGTCGCCGTCCGAAGCCTGGAAGACGGCGGTGAGCGAGGGCGGCAGGGCGGCGTCGGGCCGCTTGGACGGGTCGCGCGCGAGGTGGCGGGCCAGCACGTGCGCCTGGTTCTGCAAAGCGGAGTCGTCGAGCGCATGAATGGTCGCGATGGTGCGCCAGGCGACCGCCAGGGCGGCCAGCAGGATGGCCGCCACCATCACCGCCGCCAGCCGGCGGCCGAGGCGCGCGGTGAGCGACC
>JAGXAV010000490.1 GCA_018971455.1 Rhodospirillales bacterium | reverse complement strand
GGCCGGCGCGGCGTGGGAGACCTGGATCTATCGCCGCCTGGCCCTGCTCCTGATCGGCTGCCCCTGTGCGCTGGTGCTGTCCACCCCGTCGGCCATCGCATACGGCATCGCGGCCGGTGCGCGGCGCGGGTTGCTCATCAAGGGCGGCGCGGCGCTGGAGACGATCGGCCGCATCCGGGTCGTTGCCTTCGACAAGACGGGCACGCTGACACGCGGCGAGCCACACGTGACGGATGTGATCGCCTGCTCGAGCATCGAGCGCAGCGTGCTCGGTCTGGCCGCCTCGGTCGAGAAAGAGTCGAGCCATCCGATCGGCCGCGCGATCCTGGCGCGCGCGGAGGCCGATTTCATTCCGCTGCGCCCCGTGGCCACCGCCCGCGCGATTCCCGGACAGGCGGTCGCCGGGACGATCGCCGGCAAGCTTGTCGTGGTCGGTGCCCCACGCCATCTCGCGCCAGCCAGGGATCTCTCGGAGGATACCAGCGCCAGGATCGCGGCGCTGGAGGAGGCGGGCAAGACGGTCGTCCTGGTGCTGGCGGGCACGAACGTGGCCGGCGTGATCGCCGTGCAGGATGCGCCGCGCGCCGATGCCGCGTCCGGCGTCGAAGCGCTGCGGGCGCTCGGCATCCTGCCGGTGATGCTGACCGGCGACACGCGCCGCAGCGCGGGCGGGGTTGCCCGCAGCCTCGGCATCGCGGTGCAGAGCGAATTGCTGCCCGGCGACAAGCTGCGCGCGATCGCCGCGCTGCATCAGCACGGGCCGGTCGCGATGGTCGGTGACGGCATCAACGATGCGCCCGCCCTGGCCGCCGCTTCGGTCGGCATCGCCATGGGCGGGGGCACCGACGTCGCGCTGGAGACGGCGGATGCGGCGCTGCTCGGCAACAAGGTCGGCGGCGTGGCGGCGCTGGTGCGCCTGTCGCGGGCGACCATGGCGAATATCCGGCAGAACGTCGTCATCGCGCTCGGGCTGAAGGCGGTGTTCCTGATCACCACCCTGGCCGGCCTCACCGGCCTGTGGCCCGCCATCCTGGCCGATACGGGAGCAACCGTGCTGGTCACGCTGAATGCGCTGCGGCTGTTGCGCCATGGCACCGACTGACAGCGTGTCCCGCGCCCTGTAAGCACATGGGGATGGACCGTATCTCCCTGGCCAGGCGTGGCCTGGCCTGGCCCGGCGCGCCGATGGCATTGGCCTCGGCGGCTCTGTTCGGTGCCAGCACGCCGTTCGCCAAGCTGCTGCTGGGCGTGGTGGATCCGTGGCTGCTGGCCGGCCTGCTCTATCTCGGCTCCGGGATGGGCCTCGCTCTTGTGCAGCTTGCCCGCCGGCCGCTCGGCGTCGGCGCGACCGAGGCCCCGCTGCGGCGCTCCGATCTGCCATGGCTGGCGCTGGTCGTGCTGGCAGGCGGCGTCGTCGGGCCGGTGTTGCTGATGTTCGGCCTGGCCCGCACATCGGCTGCCGATGCGGCGCTGCTGCTCAACCTGGAGGGCCTCGCCACCATGGCGATCGCCTGGGTGGTGTTCCGCGAGAACGTCGATCGCCGCATCCTGCTCGGCGCGTTCGCCATCCTCGCCGGGGCGGTGCTGCTGTCCTGGCAGGGCGGCCCTGCGGGCATCGGCTGGGGTGCGCTGCTGATCGCGGGCGCCTGCCTCGCCTGGGGCATCGACAACAACCTCACGCGCAAACTCAGCGGCGCCGATCCCGTGCAGATCGCGATGCTGAAGGGGCTGGCAGCCGGCGCGGTCAATCTCGGACTGGCGCTGGCGCGCGGGGCCATCCTGCCCGCGCCCGCCACGCTGCTGGGTGCCGGGCTGATCGGATTCCTCGGCTATGGCGTCAGTCTGACCTTGTTCGTGCTGGCGTTGCGCCACCTCGGGACGGCGCGCACGGGGGCCTATTTCTCGACCGCTCCCTTCATCGGTGGCGCCGTCGCCGTGGTGCTGTTTGGCGAGCCGGTCACTGCCCGCCTGCTTGGCGCGGCACTGCTGATGGCGATCGGCGTTACCCTGCATCTGATCGAGCGGCACGAGCATGAGCATGTGCATGAGGAGATGGTGCACGAGCATGCGCATGTGCATGACGAGCACCATCAGCACGCGCACGCGCCGGAGGATCCGCCGGGCGAACCGCATGTGCACGTCCACCGCCATCCGCGGCTGGTGCACCGGCACCCGCACTATCCCGATCTGCATCATCGGCATGGGCACCCCGGCTGACCCTGTGCGGCGGCCCGTCCACGGCCTTCATCCGCATCATCGGCGGCTCGGCAGGCGACCACATGCGTAGTAGAGCATCTTGTCGGCGGCAGAGACGATTCGTTTCTATATCGTATATGATACGATATCGGCATGGCGCGCGAGGGCGGCGATTCTCGCATCCCCGCATGACGGCCGGGCCTGGCGACCACCAGGCGTTCGCCCTTATGCGGCATGGGCTCCAGCGGCGGCGCCGATCCAGGGG
>JAGXAV010000489.1 GCA_018971455.1 Rhodospirillales bacterium | reverse complement strand
CCAACGGTCGCAAGATCAAGCAGGGCTGCGAAACCGTCCATTCAAAATCTCCCGCCCGTGACACCATATCTTGGTGTATTTGCGGGAGCCTCCTACCATATATAGCGCGCCGCACGCGACATCTGGGTATGGCAGCCCCGCTGAGAGCGCATGGGCCGCGGCGCACTGGCCATGCGCGCGGCGCGGGTACGATGGCCTAGGCTCACGCCCGGCGAAGCCGAGCGGGCGGCCGGCCGCGCCGGGTTCGCGCCGGCCCGGGGAGGCATCATGGAGCTGCGGGCATCACGGTTCGGCACGTTATCGGCGGCGCTCCGCGGGGCCCGATGACTGGCGCGGGCGGTTCCGCGCCGCGCCGGCCGGGGCTGCGCCGCGTGCTGACATTCTGGCCATTGGTTCTCTACGGGCTGAGCGTGATCGTCGGGGCGGGCATCTATGTCGCGATCGGCGCCGTCATCAGCCGGGCCGGCCATGCGGCGCCCCTTTCATTCCTGATTGCCGGGATCGCCGCCGGGCTGACGGGGGTGTGCTACGCCGAGCTTGCGGGCCGCTTCCCGGAGGCCTCGGGCGGCGTTGCCTATGTGCGGCGCGGCTTCGGATCCGATCGCCTGGCCCAGCTCGCCGGCACGGCGATCACCGTGGTGGTGGCCGTCGCGGCGGCCTCCATCGCGCACGGCGCGGCGCGCTATCTGGCCATTCTGCTGCCCGTCTCCACGCCGGCCCTGACCGCCATGCTGATCGTCGGATTCACCGCCGTCGCCATGCTGGGGGTTCGCGAGAGCGTCGGTCTCGCCGCGGCGATGGGTGTCATCGAGCTTGCCGGTCTGGCCGCGGCCACGGCGGCGGGGCTGGCGGCGGCGCCCGATTACCGGCTGGCCGGCCTGCTGCCCGCCGACCTGGCGGGCTGGCACGGCGCCCTCGCCGGCGCCTTCATCGCTTTTTTTGCCTTCATCGGTTTCGAGACGCTGGCCAATCTGGCCGAGGAGGTGAAGAACCCCCAGCGAACCGTGCCGCGCGGCATCATCGGCGCCGTTGCCGCCAGCATCGCGATCTATGTCGCGGTGGCCCTCGCCGCGGTGCTGGCCGATACCGGGCCCGCCGCGCCGCTGCTGGACATGTTCGAGGGGCGCGGCGCGTCGGTCTTTGCCGCCGTCGGCGCCATCGCGGTGGCCAACGGCGTGCTGGTGCAGATCGTCATGCTCGGCCGTCTGTTCTACGGCATGGCGGGCAACGGCGAACTGCCTTCCATGCTGGCGCGTGTCAGCGCAGGGACCGGCGTGCCGGCGCCGGCCACCGTGCTGGCCGGCGCGATCGTGCTCGCGGCCGCCATGCTCGTTCCGTTCGAGCGGCTGCTGGTGCTGACCAACGCCATCACGCTGGGCGTGTTTTTCGTGGTGGACCTTGCGCTGTGGCGCGTCCAGCGGCGCGAGCCGGCCGCTGCCGGCGCCTTCACCGCGCCGCGCTGGGTTCCCCCGCTTGCCGCGGCGTTCGCCCTGGCCCTGCTCTTGGCCGAGATCCTGGCCTGATGACTGGAATCCGCCCGGTGGCGGGGAGGATGCCTCGGATGTCGGCGGCGGCGCTCAGAGCAGCCATCGCGCGCCGAGCACGCCCGGAGCCAGAATTCCGGTCGCCCAGACGAGGGCGGAGGCGATATTGGCGGCCTGGAATGGCGCCATCGGCATCGCGCAGAGCCCGGCGGCCAGCGGCACGGCGGAACGCAGCGGCCCGAAGAAGCGGCCCACGAACACCCCGGCGACGCCCCAGCGCCGGAAGAAGCGCTCGCCGCGTGGCAGCAGGTCCGGCCGCCGCGACAGCGGCCAGACATGGGCGATCGCGTGCTTGTAGTGATAGCCGAGCCAATAGGAGAGCCAGTCGCCCAGCACCGCGCCGAGCACCGCGGCCAGCCAGATCGCCCAGAAACCGATGCCGCTCGCGCCGATCAGCCCGCCGATGCCGAACAGGATGACGGTCGCTGGCAGCAGCAGCGAGACGAAGGCGAGAGATTCCCCGAAGGCGAGCACGAAGACGATCGGTGCGGCCAGGCTCTCATGCTCGCGGACCAGCGTTACGATGATGTCGCGCGGATCGCCGATGGTGTCCTCCCCGTCGCGACCGGCGGCCGCATCGCGGGCGGCCGGCTCCCTCTCACCGCGCCAGGCGTCGGCGCTTGCGCGAGATCAAGGCGTTTCGCGGATAATCGGCCATGCTCGCCTGCCATGTCTTGCGCTGGCCCGCAATTCTCCGGGCAGGATAGCATGTGGCCGGATAGCATACGAAAAGACGGCGCGCGCCGTGCCGAATATGAGGGGCGAGCATGACCGGCGGCAATCCATTTGCGCGATGGTTCCACGCCCGCGCCGCCCCTCCCGGCCGGCCGGCCGGCGGCGAGGCGCCATCCCCGGCCGCCGCCACCTCCGCAAGCCCGGCGCGTCGCGTCGTCTTCGTCGCGCATGGCCTGTCGAAGGTCT
>JAGXAV010000488.1 GCA_018971455.1 Rhodospirillales bacterium | reverse complement strand
GACGCCGAGGGCCGCAATGGTGTTGGCCCCGCCCGTCAGGCTGACCGGCCCGCCGGCGGCGAGCACGGAGAGCGAGGTGGCGAGCAGCGTCGTCGGCGCGACGGTGCCGGTGGCCTGGGTGATCGGGCCCAGCGAACTCAGCCCCAGCGCGTTCGCGGCGAGCGTGCCGGCGTTCAGCGCGATGCCGGTGAAGCCGGCATCGAGGATCAGCGTGCCGACACTCGCGGTGCTGCCGAAATCGCCGGCCAGCGTGATGGAATCCGGCCGGTTCCCACCGGCACTGGGCAGGCCGATGCGCAACGTGCCGGTGTGGATGTTGGCGATGTCGGCCGTCATCAGCACGAGATCGGCGGCGTTGGCCGCCCCCAGACTGACCGCCACCGCGGCGCTGTAGCCGCCGATCTCGACCGTGCCGCCGGTGGCCGTGATGCTGCCCGGAACGGAGATCTTGTTGGTCGCCAGCGAGACGGTCCTGCCGGGGTCGACGGTGAGCGCGCCGGCGACACTAAGGCTCGTCGCACTGTCCACCAGGCCGAAATTGCCGCCGCTGACGGTGATGGTGCCGAGGGTCGCGATCTGGGCCGCGCTCAGCAGCACGTTGCCGGTGATGCCGGCGCCGCTAGCAAACGAGGTGGCGATCAGCTTGCCGCCGCTCTGCGTGATGCCGCCCTGGGAATTGGCCACCAGCGCGGTGGCGAGCAGGGTTCCGCCGGTCTGCGTGATGCCGCCGGCGCCGGCATCGAGCTCCAGCGTCGTGCCCGCCGTCGTGCTGTCCATCGTGCCGCCGGACATGACTATGGCGCTGGCCGCGTGGCCGCCCGCCGCCGCCTGGCCGAGCCGCACCGTGCCGGCGCTGCTCGCGCCGAAGGCGGACGTGCTGATGCGAGCGAAGTCGGAGGCGCGCAGCGAGAGATCGCCGCTGACCACGCCGCCGAGGCTGATCGTCGTGCCGGCGCTGAACGGCGTGATCTCGATCGTGCCGGAGGGCGCGGTGAGGCTGCCGCCGCTGGCGATGCGCAGCGTGTCACTGGCCAGCGACAGCAATCCGCCGGACGTGCCGGCCTGCACCACGCCGCCCACCACCAGGCTGCCGGCGGTGTTGACGAGATCGATGGTGCCGGCGGGCGCCGTCGCCGAGAAGGCACCCAGCGTGGTGATGGTGTTCGCGCCGGTCAGCTGGGCCGAGCTTGCCGATCCGCTCAGCGTTCCGGCGATGATGGTGCCGGCGGCGGTCAGCGCCGTGCCGGCCGTGGCCGACAGCGAGCCGCTGGCATTGAGGGTGCCGGCAATGTCGATGGTGGTGCCGCCGGTGCCGGTCGTGTCCAGCGAAACCGTGGTGGCGGACAGGCTGGCGGGAACGGCGATGCTGCCGGCGGTGACGCTCGCCGTGCCGGCCGTCACGCCGGCGCCGAGCGACACGGCGCCGGCATTGGTCGTCGAGATCGTCAGGGCGTTGCCGGCGGTGATCGGGCCAAGCACCGAAATGCCGCCGGCGGCGGAGGCCAGGATGACGGAGCCGTTGCTGGCGGTGATCCCGCCATTGGCGGTGATGGTCAGCACGCCGGTCGGCCCCAGCACCGCGTCGTAGCCGGGTGCCGCGGTGAAGGCCGCCGTGCTGACGGCGGCCGCCAGCGAGAGGGTGCTGTTGTTGGTGGCCATCGTGATCGGCGCGTCGACGGTCAGGTTCCGCCCGGCCTGCATCACCAGGCTGCTGGCCTGCGCGGTGAAGCCGGACGAGACCGTCAGATCGCGCGACGCCTGGAGGATCACCGAGCCCTTGAGCCCATCGAAGGCGGCCGGATCGAGGCTGGAGCTGATGGCGACCGTGCCGCCGCCATTGTTGGCGACATCGACCGAGCCGTTCTGCCCGGAGCCGGCGAGCAGACCGGGATTGGCGCCGCCGGCAATGATGGTGAGGTCCTGCGGGTCGATCAGGATCGTGCCATCGGTGCCGGCGACCGCCGAGACATCGACCACGCCGCTCAGCGCGAAACCGAGTTCGCCAGAGAGTTCGACGAAACCGCCATTGCCGCCCAGCGGGCCGCCGCGCGCCGAGACCGTGCCGGCGACATCGGTCATCTCGCCCGACAGCACGGTGACGCGCCCACCCTGCCCCTTCTGCGTCGCGTCGGCCGTGATCATCGCGCCATGGGCGATGACGGTCCGCCGCGCCGTGAGCTTCGCCGCCGCCGTCGCCCCCCCGCGCGCGCGGGCCAGCGTGGTGCCGACGGCGATGAGGCCGCCGCTGGCCCGCCCGGAGGCATCGACCCGGGCGGTCGGCGCAACGGTGACGTTGCCGCTCGCATTGAGCTCGATCTGCCCGCCGGTCGTGCCCGCGGCCCGACCTGCGGCGGATACCTGGCCATCGACCACGATGGAGCCGCCGAGGCCTATGATGCGCACGGTGCCGGTCTGCGCGCCGACGCTGTCGGCGGCGATATGCCCGCCGGCATCGACGAGGTTGGTGACGATGCCGTCC
>JAGXAV010000487.1 GCA_018971455.1 Rhodospirillales bacterium | reverse complement strand
AGCGGCCCTGGCGCCTGACCGGGATTCGTGGCGATGAGGAACCGCACCGCGTCGGCCCCCGCCATTCCCCAGTCGCTGTCCGGCAGCGGGGTGATGTCGGTGGTGAAGCGTGCCCGCTCGAGGCGCAGCGGCGGCAGCTCGCGCGCCAGGGCGCGGTCGAGCCGGCCGGCGGCGGCCTGGCGCGCCGCGGTGAGTTTCGCGCAGGCACCGGCATAGGCCGTGCGGGCGGCAGTGGCGGCGCTCTCCAGCGCCTCGACCTGCGCCGCCCCGGTCTCGAGGGCGTCGAGGCGCGCGCGCAGGCCGGCCAGCAGCGCGGGCAGCTCGGCGACCGGCACGGCGTGCTTGCGCGCCAGCGCACGCAGGGCGAACAGCCGCTCCTCGGTCTGTTCCAGCCGGCGCGGATCGGCCTCGGCCTCCTCGCCGAGCCGGCTGAGCAGGGTCTCGGCCTCGGCGAGAGCCTCCTCGGCGCGCTCCAGCGCCGCCAGGGCGGGCGCCGCCGCCGCCGCGATCGGGCCGGTCAGGCGCTGCAACCCGCGCGACGCGGCCCGCAATGCGGCGGCCGGCCCGGGATTGCGCCGGTCGCGCGAGACCAGCTCGGCCAGGGCGGCGGCGATCGCCTGGCCGTGCTTCTCGCCCTGCTGGAGGCGCTGCCGCTCGCCGGCAAGCTGCTCCTCCTCGCCCTCCTGCGGCGCGAGGTTCGCGATCTCGTCCACGGCGTGGCGCAGCCATTCCTGGTCACGCTCGGCCTCGGCGATGGCGGTGCGGGCCGCGGCGAGGGCGGCGACCGCGTCGCGCCAGGTGCGATATCCCTGCGCCACCGCGGCACCGAGCGCGGGCGTCACGCCAAAGGCGTCGAGCAGGGCGGCATGGCCGGCGGGATCGGCCAGGCCCATCTGGTCGTGCTGGCCCTGCACCTCGACCAGCAGCCCCGCGAGGCGGCGCAGCAGGCCGACGCCGACCGGCTGGTCGTTGACGAAGGCGCGCGAGCGGCCATCGGCGCTGATCACGCGGCGCAGCACGATCTCGCCCTCGGCCTCGATGCCCTGCTCGCCCAGCAATTCGAGGGCCTGGTGGCCGGCAGGCGGGCTGAACAGCGCGCTGACACTGGCCTGCGCCGCCTCGGCGCGCACCAGCCCGGCCTCGGCGCGCGCACCCATGGCCAGACCCAGGCTGTCGAGCAGGATGGATTTGCCGGCGCCGGTCTCGCCGGTCAGAACGGTCAGGCCCGCGCCGAACGCGAGATCGAGGCGCTCGATCAGGACCACGTCGCGAATCGAGAGCGCCGTCAGCATGGGTGCCTCAGCGGGAGCGTGCTCAGCACGCGGCGTCCCGGGCCCGGCCGGGCGGGGTCAGAAGATCGTATGCCACGCGCGGCTGAGGAAGCCGGGCTCGTTGCTCGGCACCGGGCCACCCTTGGCGTTGGGCACTTGTCCGTCGGCCAGCAGCTGGTTGTAGCTGTCACGATACCACGGGCTGCCCGGATAATTATGCCCGAGCACGGCCGCCGCCCGCCGCGCCTGGTCGGGCAGGCCGAGAATGAGGTAGATCTCGGTCAGCCGGTGCAGGGCCTCGGCGACGTGGTTTGTGGTCTGGAAATCATCCACCACCCGCTGGAAACGGCCGATCGCGGCGGCGTAGAGGTGCTGGTTCTCGTAGAAACGCCCGATCTCCATCTCATGCCCGGCCAGATGGTCGCGCCCGAGATCGATCTTCAGCCGCGCATCGCGGGCGTAGGAACTGTCGGGGAAGCGGTTGACCACGTCCTGCAACGCGGTGATCGCCTCCTGCGTTGCTTTCTGGTCGCGCTTGACGTCGGAAATCTGCTCATAGAAGCACAGCGCGCGCAGATAATAGGCGTAGGCGATGTCGTGGTTGGACGGGTGCAGCTGGATGAAGCGATCCAGCGTTCCCGTGGCATCGGTGTAGTTGTGCATGAGGTACTGGGAGTAACCCTGCATGAGCTGCGCGTTCACCGCCCAGCTCGAATACGGGTAGTTCTGCTCGACCAGGTCGAACTGCTTGGACGCGCTCGTGTAGTCCTTTGCGTTCAGCGCATCGACGCCGTGATTGTACAGGTCTTCGACCGGGATGTTGCTGGCGTCCTCCTTCGGCGCGAGATCGCTCACATTGCCGCTCCACGGCGAGATCCATGAGCAGCCGGCCAGCGTGGCCAGCAGCAGGGACGCGGAAAGGGAGCGCGCGAGAAAGCGGGAAATGTGCAAGGCGGTCACCGGGAAAACTGACAGGCGCCGCTTATAGCACGCCGGGCGCGGAGGCGAACCCCAACTCGAATGCCTGCCTCGAACGGGATGCCAGGCGGGGTATCAGGCGGAACGTTAGACTGGGGCGGCTGCCACTGGCAGATGGCGCTCCTGCCAGGCGGCGAGGCTGGGCAGCCCGGCGCTGCCGCGCAGCATCGGTGAGGCCTCGCCGGCCAGCCTGCCCGTCGGCGCGATGGCCCAGTTGGCGTCGTCGGCGAACAGCG